>JAICRN010000726.1 GCA_025937335.1 Microcoleus sp. TY_ISSM_2_bin.22 | reverse complement strand
GCGAAAAGCAAAATCTCGAAAGCCAATTAGCAGAAACTGTAGCAAAGTCGAGTTACGAAGCTTTACAGCAGCAGTTGAGCGAACGTGAAAGTGCGATCGCATCTTTGGAGCAGCAATTAGCCGAAACGGAACACCGGGAACAGGAGTTTCAGCAGCAGCTAGCAGAAAAGTCGAGTGCTCTGGAATCATTGCAGCAGCAGTTAGCTGCCGAAAAGCAAAATCTCGAACATCAATTGCCAACCGAGTTGCAGCAAACCGTATCAAACTCGAGTTACGAATCTTTGCAGCACCAGTTAGCAGAAAGAGAAAGTTCAATCGCATCTTTGCAGCACCAGTTAGCAGAAAAGTCAAGTGCGATCGGCGAGTTCCAAGTTCAACTGACCAAGTTGCAATCTCTGGAAAATCAATTGAGCCAGAGTGTCGCGAAACAGCGAAGCTACGAGACTTTGCAGCAACAGTCTCAAGAACAGCTAAGAACCATCAAAGCTTTACGAGAACAGCTAGGTCAAATGCAGGCTGTGGCTGGGATTGGAGAAGCTTATCTCAACAAGTGGCGCCGTCCCTGATTCTCCAATCGGCTGCGGCAAAAACTCGGGTTGCTGCGGGCGATCCGGCTGCACCTTACCCCTGAAATGTCCTGTCAACTCGGACGAGAGCTCTTGTAGCGATAGATTTAAAACTGTCGCCACAAGAGCTTTTTATTGCAAAATATGATAACAATATTAAGAAATATTACAATAAATAAATTATGACAGGCGATCGCACCCCTCAAAGCAAATCCAGTCCCGCAGACAATAAGGGCCGCGTCACGGTAATTGGAGGCGGAATCGGCGGGCTCACAGCAGCCGCCCTGCTAGCGCGCAGAGGATACAAAGTGCTAGTCTTAGACCAGGCGATCGTCCCCGGAGGATGCGCTTCCACCTTCAAACGCAAAGGCTTTACCTTCGATGTCGGCGCCACGCAGGTTGCAGGATTGGAACCCGGAGGCATTCACCACCGAATTTTTTCCGAATTAGACATAGAACTCCCTGCCGCCACACCCTGCGACCCCGCTTGTGCGGTGTTTTTGCCGGGAGAAACCGCCCCGATTAGCGTGTGGCGAAATCCGCAAAAGTGGCAACAAGAAAGGCAGCGACAGTTTCCCGGAAGCGAACGTTTTTGGCAATTATTGTCTGCATTGTTCAAAGCTAGCTGGAACTTTCAAGGCCGCGATCCAGTTTTACCGCCGAGAAACTTCTGGGATTTCTGGCAATTAATTCAAGCAGTTCGCCCCGATACTTTAATTACTTTGCCTTTCACTTTTATGACAGTGGGAGATGCTTTGCGCCTTTGCGGGTTGGGCGACAATTTGCGCTTGAAAACTTTTCTGGATTTGCAGTTAAAATTATATTCTCAAGTCGATGCTGAAGAAACGGCGCTACTTTACGCCGCGACGGCTTTAGGAGTTTCGCAAGAGCCGCAGGGATTGTATCATCTACAAGGAAGTATGCAGGTATTGAGCGATCGACTCGTAGGGGCGATCGAACTCTACGGCGGCAAAGTCTTACTCCGTCACACAGTTGAAACCATTATCACAACCAACGGCAAAGCGACAGGTACAGTAATTCGCAATCAAAAAACCGGCGAAGTTTGGACAGAAACCGCCGATCGCATTGTTGCCAACGTGACGGCGCAAAATTTAGTAAAATTGTTGTCAAGCGAGCCGATAGTCGGAAACTTAACAGATAATTTAACAGATAATTTATCCGTTAAATCAGATACTTCAGAGACAAAAAACCAACTGCCAAATCAAATGGCAGGCTACAAATATCGAGTCGATAAATTGCCGCCTGCATCCGGCGCATTTGTTATATATTTGGGAGTGCATGAAAGCGCAATTCCCGCAAATTGTCCGCCGCACCTTCAGTTTCTTTACGATTACGACGGCGAGATTGGGGAGAATAATTCATTATTTGTTTCTGTCAGCCATCCGGGAGATGGTCGAGCACCGGAGGGAATGGCGACAATTATCGCTTCGTCATTTACTGATACTCGAATGTGGTGGAATTCGGTTGATTATGAAGGATTGAAGGAAAAATACAGCGCAGTGGCGATCGCCCGTTTGAGCGAATATTTCGATTTGACGCCAGAGTCGATCGTACATCAAGAATCAGCTACACCGCTCACCTTTGCACGCTATACAGCCCGAGATAGAGGCGCTGTGGGCGGCATCGGCCAGCGAGTACCAACCTTCGGCCCCTTCGGATTTGCCAACCGCACACCAATTAAAAATTTGTGGTTAGTAGGCGACTCCACCCATCCCGGAGAAGGAACTGCCGGTGTTTCCTATTCTGCTTTAACAGTAGTGCGGCAAATGGAGGCAGAGTTTGGATAATTGGCTAAATCAGCGAATAAAATATTTTTTAGGGTCTTGCGAGAGCTCAACGTCAACCCGCCCCGGCCGAGATACAGCACATTCGATCTAAATGTCATACACTATCATTTTGTCAGCCCTTGTAGGAGCGTGCGATGTTCTGTAGCCTTCTCGACAAAGAACTTTTCAAATAGATATACAGCGTATTCCAGGTTTATGAAGTAGGGACACGGCACTGCCGTGTCCTCTATATCTTTTAAAATCAGGGCTTTGACTGCTTGTCCCGGGGTGATGATTTCCTGGGGGTGAGTACCGAGTAGTTTGTCGATGTGTTCGACTAATCCCATTTCATCGCAGGTGCCGGCAATTAGACCGCAGCGGTCAATATC
>JAICRN010000500.1 GCA_025937335.1 Microcoleus sp. TY_ISSM_2_bin.22 | reverse complement strand
TTAAAGAAAAAGTTTGCGCTGATATTAAATAATTTTCTACAGAGACAATAGCATCTATAACTGGATGGGATTACATTTTGTCAGCCCTAGCTACTGTTGCATGATTTTTGAAAATTGGTATTAGCATCAGATTGACCTTCACGAACTGCCGAATCCTGTTTCTGAACACCGATATCGACAAAATCGACCGTTGCATCTACATTATTGGTTTCCATTTTTACCTCCGCAGTTAATTTTTTTGGGACATAAATTAGAGACTCCTTATAGCGTTCTCTCTAATACTCCTCAAAATAAACTTTGGGAACAATACGACGATCCGCGTACAGGATTGTGAAGACATTGCAACAAACTTTGCCTTTTTTGGCATAGCTTTTTCTCACAAGCCTTTGGCGTGAAAAATCAGGCCGGAAACCCCAGCGCCAAGCCTTGCGTTTATGGCGTATGGCGTGGGGTTTCCGGCAAAAAAGCTAGCTACAAGCAGATAATCGTGCCACTCTTAGAAACACACTTCCACGAGGAAAAAGGAGTCGTCCGATAACAAGCCTGTGCTTTATAAGTCAGACACTTACCTTGTAAACACATTTGAATTGATGCCTTAGCTAAAAGGATATTCCCTTGAAGTGTCTGGCACTTATTGAGACCTATATTGGCACAGGCTACCTCAAGTCCTGCCAGTTTCAGGCAAACTTTAAAGCCATCGCCAACTTTGGAATAGCAAATTGCGATCGGTCCAATGATGTTAAAGCAACCGGAGAGGGCTTCATGGAGTTCTAAAGTTGCTGCCATCTCCCGATCTGCTGCGGCTACTTCCGCAACACCTTCTGGACTAACCAAGGTGGCTAGTCCCTCCCCATCTAGGAATTCCAAAGGATCGTAGTCGAGTTCTATCAATTCATGGTTTGCCATAATCTTGTTGCCTTCATTTAGGTTTTAGTTGTTGTCAATTAGACACTTCAGGCAAACAGCAACTGCGGTGACGCTGTTTGCTTTCTTTGTGTATGCTCTAATTCTCTTCAACATCAATTCGGGCAACAATACGACGATCTGCGTATACAATTATGAAGATATGGCAACAGATTCGGCTTTTAATAACCCCAACTTTTCCAGAGCAACCATAACAGCAGCAGTCCGGGTTTGTACGCTTAGTTTCCCGTAAAGATGCTCGAGATGTTTTCGCACTGTTCCTTCACTGCAACCGAGAACTTTAGCGATTGCTGCATTGCTTTTGTCTTTGGTAATCCAGAATAAAACCTCCGCCTCGCGTTTGGTGAGTCCTAGCAATTCCAGGGCGGAAATAGATAAAGATTGCAGTTCTTCTTCCTCTAATAGCAACAGATATTGCTCCTTGATGGGATCGGGAATCAGACGGACGCTCAACTGTCTTCCTGCTTGTTGAATGTGCAATGGTAAACAGCGAGATGGAACATCTCCGTTTAACTTGAGTCGCGCAATCTGATCCTTGAACCAATGTTGTAAGGATTCTGGCAAGGAATATGGGATGTGGGGTAAAAAATACTGGCTCAAAAGTTCTTCTGCCCGTTGAGTCATGAATTTCACTTGCCCTGCAATCTCCACAACTATCGCCCCTACCCGATCCAAGATTTGTTTGACTATTACGTTAATTAAAGTATCTGGATCTTTGCCAGTGCGATCGCTCTCGACTTCGAGAGTAGAATGTTGGTAGCAATTTTGGTAACTTTTGGTCTCAGCTTTTGCTGCTGGGAATTTATCAATACCTTCTGATGTCAAAATAACTGCGCGCTGACGCTTTTGTGTCTGGGAATTCATGGGAAGTATCTCCATTGGCATACAGGGTGAGAATGACGAAACCAGATACCCTGGCGGTGCGGGTATCTCGCTCATTTCACTCTTATTGAGTTCTACAACTGTAGAAATGCACTCTGAAATTTTTTGACAGTCCCTGATTTAAGTTGCTTTTTTTAAGTAATCACTAACTAATAACACTCGCTAGCTATTAGTTACCAGTCGCACAATCGAGTGACTTGCATAAATTTTATTTTTGTGTTAAAGGCAGTAGAGGGTATTGTATAGATTAGCGATCGGCGAAAAATAAAGTGACAGTCAATCGATTTTAGATTTTAGATTTTAGATTTTAGATTGAAGAAAGCAACCCCACGGATTTATGCGGGGGCTTGTACCCTGGTTGTTTTCGGTCAGGACAAAATTTTACTATCAAATCTGCAAAATATAAATTTCTACATGGGAGACGATCGCGCTTATTTGAAAAACGCGATCGCTTCCAACACCCAGCCCTGTAAAAAACCCTAGCTGTTTCTTAATCTTGAAGGCAAACCAGCCTAATCCTGCAACAGCCACGGCACCAATATTGCTAGGTGATGGCGCTGCTTCGGCAATGCTGAGCGCGTTGCTCCAGGTTGCGTTTCCATACCTGATTTGACTGGTGAACAGGCCAACTTGAAGATAGGTAAAGATGCCGTGCGTATCAGTACATAAACTCGCCCTAAGAAGGTCGCTGTGAATTACATCATCAAATATACTAATAGGTGATGGTACAGTTGGTTAAACATCGGCGAGCATCCTGGCTTTTCTGAGAATAAATGTAAGTACGGTTTCTTGTCGGGAAATAATGTCTGCTGTAACTTCCATTCCGGCTTGAATATGATACTGACAGCACTGTAGATCGGCAGATTGGCTAATAGCCCGATCGCGCTTGACTAAATAAGTTCTTTGGGGTCTAACAGTCACTTCATAGTAAGGCGGACTGTTATTTTCACCAGCAATGGCATCGGGTGCGATCGCGCTGACTTTCCCTTCTAGTACGCCGTAGTCGGGATAGGGATAGGCAGAAATCCGCAGGATAGATGTTTGACCGATCGCGATTTTACCAATATCGGGAGCGGCGACGCGAGCTTTGACGACAATCGCAGCATTAGCGGGAGCAATTTGAGCGATTGCCGCACCGAGTTGTGCAGTTTGTCCGGGATTTCGCAGATTTAGTTTGAGAATGGTGCCGTCTACTGGAGAACGAACGACACTTTTTGCAAGTTCGGTATCAATTTGTTTGAGCTCTTGGCGATCGCGATTGATTTGATTTTCGATGTCAGCGCGACTCTGAATCGAAACTAATTGTTCTTTTTTCAACGCTGCCAAAGCTGCTTCACCCTTGGCTTTTTCTTGAGCAATTTGCTGCTGGGCGATCGCCACGGGTGCAGCACTGGGATTCAGGGCAGCTTCAACAACTTTTAATTTAGCAGCGGACACTTCAACAGCTTGTTGCTGCCTGTCAACGGTTTTTCTTTGGCTTTCAACTGCTTTTTTTTGCGCTTCTACGGCCGCTTTTTGCCCTGCCACGGCTTGTTCTTGCTGCTGTGCGGCAAGTTTCGTCTCCTCTACTAAATCCAGCGAAATAGCGCCTGTTTTTTGGATTGACTGATAGCGATCGCGCTTAGAAACGGCTGCTTTTAAATTTGCCTCGGCAGCCTTTAAATTTGCTGCGGCTGTTTGCAAGGAAGCCTGTTCTTTTTGCAATTCCGGCAGCGATTTTTCCCATTCCGACTGAGCTAATTGTAAATTAGCTTTGGCTGCTTCAACTTCAGCCAGCGAGGTAATTTGCCGTTCTCCATATTCCCGCTGGCTGCGGCTTAAACCTGCTTGGGCAGAGGCAACTGCGCCTTCCATTGCCTGGGTTTCCGCTGCTAGGCGATCGTCTAAAGTGCTAATTTGAGCAGCAATTTGACGCAGTTGCAGTTGGTTTTGCTGGATATTTCCTTGCAGTTGGCTTTGTTTAGTTAAAAGTTGGGAAGAGTCGATGATGGCGATCGCATCTCCTTGTTTGACAGCCTGATTTTCTTTGACTTGAATGCTTTTAACCGTGCCTGCTGTCGCCGCTTCTACAATGCGGATTTCTCCAGCCGGACGGACGGTAGCGGGAGATCTGACGGTAACATTATATTTAGCGACAGCAGCAAGTGCTATTGACCCGCCAAAAGTTGCCAACAAAAATAATCCACCCGCCGTTATCCAGCGGCTGATGGGCGGCAAGAATTCATCCGGTTTTGCGGTGCGGAGAAATTCAAAAGATGAGTCAGTAGTCATTAGTCAGTTGCTAGTGGGTAGTTGGCAGTTGGCAGTGGTTATTGGTTAGATCGAGGACGATCGATCTGTCATATTAATGCAAGGTCTTGTAAGGGCGGGTTTTACCAACAATAATCGCCTGAGAGCCATCGTCTCATAAACCCGCCCCCGCGCAACGAACGATCCCTTGATTCCTAAGCCAGGACTTACGCACCAACTCGATACGTAGGGTACGCACTCGGCACCTTACGCCTGCTTTAAATTCAAGTCCACTGGTAACTAAAGCCAAACTTTTTAGTGGCGCGATCCCACCAAAATGTCCAAACTCCGCCCGTAGTTCTTACCCCCCAAAATGTTATACGTGACGGCGGACTCGTCTGACCTCCCTTAATCGACTCCTGTTCGCTTTCACTCATATCCAAACAGGTTTCTAGATTTTGCAATAGAAGGCTTTGAGAGTAAAAATTACCCGGTTTGCGACGGTTACAAAAAACCTCGTTAGCCATTGCTTTTTGAACTCCTTTAAGCAAAAGGATTGGCGAACAAGAGTGTTAGA
>JAICRN010000517.1 GCA_025937335.1 Microcoleus sp. TY_ISSM_2_bin.22 | reverse complement strand
TTTGATGGGTTTCTATCTTGTCAGCAACAGGCAAGATGCCTGTTCCACAAAGAATTATTTTTTTTTTGATGGGTTTCTATCTTGTCAGCAACAGGCAAGATGCCTGTTCCACAAAGAATTATTTTTTTTGGATGGGTTATATCCTGTCAGCAACAGGCAAGATGCCTGTTCCACAAAGAGTTATTTTTTTTCGGATGGATTGACATTACCAACATAACTTTTTTCCAAAAAGGCGGCAAGTGCGGTATGATGTGATTTCGCGATCGGTTCTAGCGGGGAGCAGCCGTTAGAGGAAACGGGGAAAGTTCGGTGCAAGTCCGGCGCTGTCCCGCAACTGTAAGGAAACCCTTGTGGTTTCTAAAGTCAGAATGCCCGCCGATATCTAACTCACTTTTGAACGCATCTGCGAGGTACGGATGATGGATGGAATTAACACGGCTGTACGCACCAAGCACAGTCTATTTGTTTGCACTGCTTGCGCTAGTGTTTGGAAAAACGGCAAGCGAGAAGGCAAAAGCGGCGGTCAACAATTCATGGAAAACTTGTCGCAACTCGCTAAAAATTGGGAGTTTTCGGATAAATTTGAGATTCAAGAGGTTGAGTGCATGAGTGCTTGCAGTCACTCTTGTGCGGTGTCTTTTGCTGCTGTTGGAAAGTACACTTATCTGTTTGGTGATTTACCAGCAAATGAGTCGGAAAGCGTCGAGGCTGTACTCGAATGCGCGGGTCAATACTATGCTAAACCAGACGGTTTGTTGCCTTGGTCTGAGCGTCCTCAAGCTCTGAAAAAAGGCGTGTTAGCAAAGATTCCACCACTACCAAACTAGATAGCTTTGTAGTAAGGACTTTAGTTTTTTCCTTCTCGTTACCAGGCAAAGCCTGGTAACGCATACGCAGAGGCTCTGCCTCGTATTAAAAGCGCTCCTTTATTCCAGCGAGGCAGAGCCTCTAAATTAGTCTTCCCAGGCAGAGCCTGGAAGATATCCCACCATCAAATAAGCACAAAATTATCAATGCACAAAATTCCTGTTACTGTCATCACTGGTTTTCTCGGTAGCGGCAAAACTACCTTAATTCGCCACTTATTGCAAAATAATCAAGGTCGCCGCATTGCTGTTCTGGTGAACGAATTTGGCGAAATCGGAATTGATGGCGAACTGCTGCGCGATTGTCAAGTTTGCGACGAAGAAGAAGATGTCAGCAGCAATATTGTTGAACTGACAAATGGTTGTCTTTGCTGCACTGTTCAAGAGGAATTCTTGCCGACTATGCAGGAATTGTTGAAGCGTAGAGAACAAATTGATTGTATCTTAATTGAGACTTCTGGCCTCGCACTTCCTAAACCTTTGATTCAAGCTTTTCGCTGGCCGGAAATTCGCACGGGTGCTACTGTAGACGGTGTTGTTGCTGTTGTCGATTGCGAAGCTATTGCTAGCGGTACTTTTGTCGGTGATATCGATGCTTTGACGGCACAGCGGCAGGCTGATTCTAGTTTAGATCACGAAACTCCGATCGAGGAATTGTTTGAAGACCAGTTAGCCTGTGCCGATATGGTACTTTTAACGAAGGTCGATCGCGTAGATGCGGAAACTCACCAGAAAGTCCAAAGCTGGTTGCAGCAAGAGTTGCGTCCGAGTGTGAAAATTGTACCCTGCAAAGGTGGCGAAATTAACCCTGATGTGCTATTGGGATTTAATGCGGCGGTTGAGGATGATTTGGAGTCTCGCCCGAGTCACCACGATACTGAGGAGGAACACGAGCACGATGATGATATTAACTCGACTTTCTTTATTGCCGATCGCGAATTTGAACCTGAAACATTGGTGAAAAAACTGCAATCCTTGATGCAGCAGGAGGAAATCTATCGGATTAAAGGGTTTGTGGCGGTTCCCAAGAAACCTATGAGGATGGTGTTGCAAGGTGTGGGATCGCGCATAGAATATTTTTACGATCGTCCTTGGCAACCTTCCGAACTCCGCCAAACCAAATTAGTGCTGATCGGTCGAGAGCTAGAACGCGATCGAATTGCAGCTATAATTAACAACTAATTGTCATCTGAGAGGGGCGGGTTGATGGATATTTTGAATTGCAGCAAATATTATTGGCAAACTCGCTCCTCCAAGCTCTCACGAACAATTTATTAACATTATTTAATATTGTGACCGCTGCCAGCAAGTTTGGTATAAAATAGCGATAATGGTTATCATTGTACAATAATCGAGGTCAAGTATGGTGACTGCTGAGGCGATCGAATCAGTTCCTGTTACCGTTCTCACGGGTTATCTCGGCGCAGGCAAAACTACGCTACTGAACCGCATTTTAACACAGGAACACGGCAAAAAAGTTGCAGTCATCGTCAACGAATTCGGCGAAGTAGGCATCGACAACCAACTGATAATTGATGCCGATGAAGAAATTTTCGAGATGAACAACGGCTGCATTTGCTGTACAGTCCGAGGCGATTTAATTCGGATTATCGGCAACTTGATGAAGCGGCGAGACAAATTCGACCACATAGTCATCGAAACCACAGGTTTAGCCGACCCCGCACCCGTAATTCAAACCTTTTTTGTAGACGAAGATATGCGGGAAAAATTGCTGCTAGACGCAGTTGTCACCGTAGTCGATGCCAAGCACATCTGGCAGCACTGGGACGCAGACGAAGCTCAAGAACAAATTGCATTCGCCGATGTAGTTTTGCTCAACAAAACTGATTTAGTGACAGAGGAAGAATTGGCAGAACTAGAAAAGCGAATTCGCGCCATGAATGCAATGGCAAAAATTCACCGCACCCGCAACGCTGAATTACAAATGGATGCTTTGTTGGGCGTAAAAGCATTTGATTTGAACCGGGCATTAGAAATCGAACCCGACTTTTTGGGCGAACACACTCACGAACACGACGAAACAGTAACTTCCATAGCAATAGTCGAATCCGGCGCTATTGACGGCAACAAATTTAGCGATTGGATTGAGGAATTGTTGCGAACTCAAGGGCCGAATATCTTTCGTACAAAAGGCATTTTGAATGTCGCCGGAGACAACAAGCGATTTGTTTTCCAAGGAGTACACATGGTGTTCGACGGCAGGCCGGATCGACCTTGGAAGGCTACAGAAACTCCGAAAAACGAGCTGGTATTCATCGGTCGCGACTTAAACGAAAATCAATTGCGAGAGGATTTCCGTAAATGCCTGGTTTAACTGACATCTTGAAGCATTTTTAATAAGCCTTTTAGGAACAGGTAAGATGCCCGTTTTACAAGAACAAAATTCATCTCTTGTGGAACGGGAATCTTGCCCGTTATTAAGAATATTGCAACATCTCAGATTCAATAAATATGGGTAACAAAAAGACAAATACAAGTGAACTAACCCTGCAATTTCACGCTAAAGCAATGCTGTCTGACTACGTAACTGCTGTTACTTGGTCGCCGGACGGCACAACTTTAGCAGTCTGTTCCGCTGCGGGCGAAGTGATGCTGGCGGCAGTAGGGGCAGTTAATGAATTGTCCTTGCAAACGCTACAAACTGCCACGGGTAAATCAGCAGATTGCTTGTCTTTTTCCCGCGACAGTCAATTCCTAGCTGCTGGCGGACAAGACGGAAAAATGCGAATTTGGCGCGTTAATTCTGGGGAATTAATTGCTGATTTGGATAACCAGCGCGTCTGGGTTGATAAGTTAGCTTGGAGTCCCAACTGCAACCAGTTAGCTTTTAGTATGGGCCGCTGCGTTCAAGTCTGGAATGCTGAGGATAATGTTGTTGAAGTAACGCTGAATTTCGACTCATCATCTATCCTCGATTTAGCATGGCATCCTATGGTTCAATATCTGGCAGTTAGCGGCTATCAAGGCGTCAAAGTTTGGCATGGCGAAGACTGGGACGAAGACCCGGAAATTTTATCAGTACCCTCTGCAACAGGTGCAATTGCTTGGTCGCCACAAGGGGAATATTTAGCTTGTGGCAATATGGACAACACTCTAATTGTTAATGAATGGGGCAATTTTGAACCGTGGGTAATGCAGGGTTTTCCGGGGAAAGTTCGGGAGTTAGCTTGGTCGGATCAAACTAATTCCTTGGGTGCGCCTTTGTTAGCTGCTGCGAGTTCCGAAGGCATTTCAGTGTGGGAAAAACACGCTGATGAAAGTGTCGGTTGGGATTCTTGGGGGTTAGAAGTGCATGAAAAAGTTGTAAATGCGATCGCCTTTCAACCTACCACATTTTTATTAGCTTCCGCAGCCGAAGACGGTCAAGTTTGTTTGTGGTACGAAGCAGAACAATTGCTGCAAATTCTAGAAGGTGCAGAGGGCGGTTTTTCCTGTCTCGCATGGCATCCCGATGGTCAGTTTCTCGCGGCTGGCGGTGGTGGTGGCGAATTGCTTGTTTGGTCAAAGTCTATGCGCGGCAAAGGCTTCGGGCGGCGCTAA
>JAICRN010000785.1 GCA_025937335.1 Microcoleus sp. TY_ISSM_2_bin.22 | reverse complement strand
GGCACAGAGTTGCAGCACCCTGTGCCGCTGAAAGTTACTGCGGGAAAGCTGGAAATTGGCAAGGCAAATGATATTTGGAGCCAGTCGGATTTGCCAATTAATGTCGGAGAATACGATTTCAAATCAATAATTACACAAGTGGCAAGTAATCGACCTTTGCGGTTGAATTTGCCTGTGAAAAATCAAAAAGAAACTGAATTGCTAGTTCCTCCTTTTGCTGTCAGAGAATGGCGGTTGTTGTTAGAGAGAAACTAAATATACCAATTTAATCGCACTTTACATTGAAAATCGCTACAGTTTGATGTGTGTATCAAAAGTAACCTATGTTTAAATATGCCTTAAGGTAGATTTAACGGATTTGAAGGGTAATTATGAAACAAACTAAAAGCTGAGTTAGTCTGGTGACAGAACTCCAATGTTTTAACGTGCACGTCTTCAGGGTGAATCTAGTATGACTTTAATCAGTAAAATTGTCCGAAAAGCTTTGGCAACAGGTTACTTAACGGTTGAGGCCGAAGAACAGTTGCGACAGCAGTTGCAGATGACTAAGTACGGTTTAGAAGATTTTGAGGCTTTTATTAATTTGCAAAAAGAGGTGATGGAAGGTCGGGTGAAACAGCAAGCTTTGGAATTGTTACGATCGCGCAAATGTTCTGCCACGGCTTGAACCCAGTCCGATCGCCCTTTTGGAGAGAATAAGGGCGATCGTTGGCAGTCAGGACTTTACTCCTTATTGATGAGGACTCTTCGTCCTGACTGCAAACCACACGGTAAACCACAGGGTCGATCGTACTTTGGGATAGCATCAGTATCGGCTACTTATTCAATGCTGTTCTTGCTTGTTAATTGATGGGCGCCTGTGGATCGGGAGTATTTACGTTATTAGGTTTTTTAGCTGCTAAAAGTTTCTCCAACTCTCTAATTCTGGTCTGCATTGCTTCTACTTCCGTTTCAGAATAGCGAATCGGAATATGCTGCGGACAGTTCCAATCCCAGCCTTCAATTTCAAATACGATCGCTCTTTCGACAGTTGCATCATAGTCTGTATCCCGAACTCGGGCAAGTATTACTGGATCGTCTTCCACAACGCGGGCGCGACCGAGAATCTTGAGGCGCCGGCGATGACGGTAATCCATTAGGAACAAAAATGCTTTATCATTTTCAGCAAGATTTCCCACAGAGATATATTGCACATTGCCACGAAAATCCGCAAATCCCAAAGTTCTCGGATCGAGAATCTTTAAAAATCCTGCTTTCCCGCCGCGAAACTGAATGTAGGGATAGCCACTAGAACTCACAGTGCCTAGATAAAATCCTTCCATACTGGAAATAAATTGCTCTAGATCGGGATTGATGGAATTATTATCTGCACCTTTAGCCACAAAGCGTTCATAGTTCTCGCGGGAACCCATTTTTTCTTGCATGGCTTTCACTGCGGGAGTAAAAGCGATCGTACCAAATTGACGAGGCATAAAATCTAACTCCTTGTCTACTTATTTAACTCGGCGATCTTCAAAATGCCTAGATTCCCAACATGGGAATATAACCAGAGAGTTGCTTCACCCGATCGATCCAATTCAAAACATTGGGATAAGCATCGAGTTCAATCTTGCCATCTCTCGCTAAAGCGATATAGGGATAGATGGCCGCATCTGCGATCGTGGGATGCTCAAACTCTAGCCAAGTGCGCGTACTCTCGGGCCCACCCCACCAGAAAATTCCCTCTTTGTGGAACAGGCCGAAAAGCCTGTTGATGAAAATGATACGCCAAGCCTGGAAAAAGGTTTCTACTGCATTCCTAGCTGTTGCCTTAACGCTTCTGGAACATCAACGGCTGTATCCAAACCTCGAACATTCTCCCACTTTGTGTTTTCATCCCATTTGACATCGCCAAAAGTGCGATGGCTGAGGTCTGGGTCGCTGAGGTCTGCGCTGCTGAGGTCTGCGCCTCTGAGGT
>JAICRN010000698.1 GCA_025937335.1 Microcoleus sp. TY_ISSM_2_bin.22 | reverse complement strand
CGTCGCGGACTTCGCGCACGTTTTCCGAGATCCAGGTAGTGCTGCCGTCCCTGCGGCGGACGCAGGACTCAAACTCTTTCAGAGAACCGTTTTTGCTGATTTCTGCCATGAAGGAAGCGCGGCGGGTGCGATCGGTGTAAAGGTTGTTTGCCGAACATTTGACGATCAGTTCTGACGGGGAATCGTAGCCGTACATTCGGGCGAGTGCCTGGTTGGCGCTGAGGTAGCGCCCGTCTGGGGCGGTTTGAAATATGCCTTCGGTGGCGTTTTCAAAGATGCTGCGGTATTTTGCCTCGGCTTGTTTGAGGGCTTCTTCTGCTTGGAAGCGATCGGTGATATCAGCTTGCACGCCGATGAAGTGGGTGACGATCCCGCTGCTGTCGCGCACCGGCGAGATGGTGAGTTCGTTCCAGAAGGGGGTGCCGTCTTTGCGGTAGTTTTTCAGAACTACTTTGCAGTCGTGTTGTTCTTTCAGGGCCGCGCGGATTCGATCGACGGCAGCGCGATCGGTATCCGGGCCTTGCAGGAAGCGGCAGTTTTTCCCGATTATTTCGGTGCGATCGTAGCCTGTAATCCGCTCGAAAGCCCGGTTGCAGTAGACTATCGGCTTGTCCGGCCGGGTAGCGTCCGCGATCGCGATGCCGTTGCTGGTAGCTGCCAGGGCGCGATCGTACAGCCTCCAGACTTCTTCTATTAAATTCGGTGTGCCGCCAGTACGAGTCGGCGATAGCGTTTCAGAAGGAATGCTTATATCTATCTGCATGAGTTTCTATAAATTGAGTTTAGTTTATTGTCTATCCCGACTGGCAGCACACCCTAGAGTTTAACAGAATTGCCTATTTTCCGAAGGCCCAAGTTAGAAGGCTATTATGCAGGATTTTGGCGGTAAATTATACCTCAAAAAATTTGGCTTCCCTCGTTTTTTTTTCTGCTTCCTTCTGCCTTCAAAGGAATCCTGCTTGTTAATTTATAATAGCTTGTCCAGCGATAACTCTATCTTTGGTATGGTTTACTTGGCAGAGTTTGTGCGGCTTGCAGGTTGGCGGATTTATTTTTTCGATTGAATTAAAAAAATCTCGCATCTGGCTATAGTTAAATATTTTTTTATTTAGTTTTTATTTAAATAATTTAACTTCTTATGAAAAAAGTCTAGGAAAAATTAATTGTGAACGAACACAGCAAGTTCCGAAATATCGTCGATCGCAAAAGTCGGTTCTAGGGCTAGACACTCAGCGCGATCGCCGTATCCGTAAGCCGCCCAACAAACATCTATCCCAGCATTTTTAGCAAACAGCAAATCAATCGCTGTATCGCCAACCATTAAAATTTGACTGTTATCCAATTCCGGGAACAGCGGTTTAATAATCGAGTGAAAAACAGCCGGGTTTGGTTTCATAATTATTTCTCCGTTGTCACCTAAAATTAAATCAAACAAACTGTGAATTTTCAATTTTTGCAGTAACAAATTCACAAAACTAACGTGTTTGTTGCTAAAAACTCCCAGGCTCAATCCAGACTGGCGCGCCAACTGCAAGACTTGCTTTGTCCCGGTAAATAACTCTACCTGCTTTTCACCTTCCGTCCGATAATAAGAGCGGTAAGTTTCAACCCATTCGGGAATTGCGCTTTCCTCGATCGCCGGATGGAGGATTTTAAAAGTATTTGGTAAATTGATGCCGATCGTACCTATAATAGTATCAGCAGCAGGGGGGATTATATTGAAAGATTCAAAAGTTTTGGTAAAGCAAAATACAATAGCTTTGTGAGTAATTGCCAAAGTGCCGTCGAAGTCAAAAATAATTAACTTGTAATCACTCATCTTCTGTAAAATTTTCTACATAGCAATCGGAGGTTTGCCACGCTATAATAGCATAATTAAACTCTCACTCACCAATTAGTAAGTAGAAATTTTCAACATTCAAGAGGTCAACATGAGTGTCACCGAAAAACCAGAAATTATAGCAACAGATTTCCCCGATCACACTCAATTACCAGACTCCGACGGTACTTTTGTAAAAAACTTTCAAGAACATCCTCAAAGCATCCTGTTAACAACATCAATTCGACCCATTTTAGACCAAATTCATCCCGACGGGCAATACTGCATCGGTCAAGATTCCGGTATTTACTGGCGAGTGGCCCTGCCCCCGGAACCGCCAGAAAGAGGAGCCGAAGCACCTGATTGGTTTTACGTACCCAACGTGCCGCCAACTCTTGACGGAAATCTGCGCCGCTCCTATGTAATGTGGCAGGAATTAATGCCGCCTCTGATTGTACTTGAATTTGTTTCTGGCGATGGCAGTGAAGAAAGAGATAAGACTCCTCGCCAGGGCAAATTCTGGATTTACGAGCGGATAATTCGACCTGCTTTTTACGGCATTTATGAAGTCAAAAAGGCACAAGTTGAAGTGTATCATTTGGTAGAGGATCGCTTCGAGTTACTCCCACAAAATCAGCGCGGACATTACCCGATCGCACAAATAGGAGTGGAATTAGGCATTTGGCAAGGGGTTTATCAGGGTGTAGAACTGCCTTGGCTGCGCTGGTGGGATGCCTCCGGGAATTTGCTGCCGGCGGCCGAGGAACGGGCAGAACAAGCCGAATTAGTGGCAGAACGAGAACGACAAAGGCGCATAGAAGCTGAGTTGCGAATTCAAGCTTTGGAAGCGCGTTTGCGAGAGTTAGAAGGCGAGTAATTCGATTTTAGATTTTAGATTTTAGATTTTAGATTGGGGATGACTGATGATTATCGGGGTTGGGATATTCATAAGTCATTCGCAATTCTTCAATTCTTTAATCAAAAATCTAAATTCCCATCAGTCGCAGATTCCGGTAGAGACACGGCAATTCAGTGTCCCTCGGAATATCATGTGCTGTAAAAACGCGCTCGCCTAGCAGCCTCCTCAGAAACGATATAAACATTCATCGGTTATTATCAAAAATTTGCGTATATTAACTTAAGT
>JAICRN010000037.1 GCA_025937335.1 Microcoleus sp. TY_ISSM_2_bin.22 | reverse complement strand
CATGCTCGCCGAAACCCCCACAAGATAGACAACCAGAGGGTTCCAGTGCGCCCCGTCAAAAAATCGGCGCTCGAAGCCCCGCCCGTGGGGGCTGTAGCGCTCGAACCATTCTTGCGCTTCGGTTTCCAGTTCCAAGGGCATCACCAGCCCCGTGACGCACATAACTCGGGGATCGCTGAAATTTCGCAAGAGCGATCGCAGCCAGTTCGGATCGGGCACTGCATCGTCATCTGTAAACGCTACGAATTCGTGTTTAGCTTCGCGTAAAGCTCGGTTGCGGGCAGCGCTGGAGCCCGGTAGGTCTTCGCGCACATAGCGCACTTTTGGGTAATTTTTGATTAGTTCCTCGGTAGCGTCCGTGGCGGGACAGTTGTCAATTACCAAGTATTCCTGACCGTCGTCTGGGATCTGCATCAGCGCGTCCAGACAGCGCCGCAAATCTTCCGGGCGATCGCGCGTGCAAACTGCTACTGTGGCGATCGGCATTGCCTGCACGGGCCCGCGTTCGTCCCATGCGAGGGCATCGTAGAGCCAATTTTTCCAAAGGTTCTCGCCCGCTGCATTTATCAGTGTTTCCCGCAATTGATCTCCCTCAATGCGACCTCCGACTAGCGATAAGAGAGCTTGGCCGATCGGTTTTCCGTGCAGTCGAATTAAAACTAAGGCTTTGCTGTAACGCTCCTCAACCGTAATTTCTGGCGGGAGTTTCGAGATTTCCAGGTCGAGAATAGCTGTTGCCATGAGTTATGCCATTTTAGATTTTAGATTTTAGATTTTAGATTGCAAAAAACTCATAGATACTCCGTATTTTACCGGATGTATTTTAGCCGAAATTGTTTTAGGGATAGCAACTTATCAATGCCATACTTGCCGATCGCCGATCGCGAATCAAACATAAAGCCTCTTTTTTTTATGGCTGTTATTTATTCTTACTTTCTATGACCGGCTGATGTCAAGTTTTTTTCCTACAGAATATTTGTCGTCGAAAACGATAGCTCGTTGAGGCTGGTGTCAATTGCAGGTGTTATTGGTTGTCGGCGCCCTACCAAGTCTCGCCATTAATGCCAAATCTAAAAACCCGATTTTGCTATAAAACCGGGTTTATGCGATCGCTCCTCATTTCAGTTTGAATTGCGATCGGGTACTATTCAAGGGCAACATACCAAACAATTAAACACTCTCGCAATTCAAACTTTCGCGAGTAGTAGTTCTAGTATAAGAATTCCAACTATCCAACTCCTCCGAACTCCGGTGAGAAAGCATCGCCCTCGGCCCCTCGCCAAGTCCCCGAACCCCTGTAAAATCCGCACCTTCAATGCTAGTAACGTGATCGAAACTAGCACCAGTCAAATCAGCCGCTCGAAAATCAACTCCCTGCAATTCCGCACCATTTAACCGCGCATCCCGCAAGCAAGCACCTGTCAGAAAAGCCCTCCGCAAATTAGCACCGCTCAAACCCGCACCTTGCAGATTAGCACCAGTCAAATCAGCCCCGCTCAAGTAAGCGCCCAGCAAATTAGCACCGCTCAAATCCACAAACCGCAAATTAGCCGTATTCAAAAAAGCCCCGCTCAACAGAGCTCCCGGCCCCACAGCCCCGCAACTTTTGTATCTAAAACCCGAGGGCCAAACTGTCAGAGAGTCGTAGAGAGCAACTTGCAATTTCGAGCCGTTCAAATCAGCCTCGCTCAAATTAGCATTCCGCAAATCAGCCCTGCACAAACAACTGTTTTGCAAAGCAGCAGACTTCAACATCGCACCTTGCAAATTAGCGCCCCGCAAATCAGCCTCAACCAGATTAGCACCGCTCAAATTAGCACCGCTGAGGTTAGCGCCAATTAAACTAGCACCGCTGAGGTTTGCACCGCTGAGGTTTGCACCGCTCAAATCGCTATCGTACAATTCAATCCCGCTCAAATCAGCGTCCGGGAACTCAGCCCCTGCCAAACTTTGCCCCGACTTCAAAGCCCGTAAAATCTCTGAATCGGAATTTGTGCGATCGATCTTTAAATTAACCATTTCATTAAAAAAAATACCTCAATTCAAATTATCATACCTTGACCAGAACTACTCTGGGCATCCCTTACTAAACTTTACAATCAAAATTTATAAAATTTAGTAAAATCGAGAAAACCTAATTGGTAAAAAATCAGCAAAGGTCACAAACGCTATGAAAATTAAACCGCCAATGACAATGATGGACTTCTTTCGCAAAAGCGAAGGAACCTGGTTTTCGCAGCGTTCAGTCCATCACTTTGATGCCGCCGCAGACGAGTCAGGAGAATCAAATCTCATCATTCAAGTCATGGAAAAAGACCACCCCAAAATCCAAGAACTGTGCGACAAACAAGGAGTTGATCCAGCACTAGCCGTCGGCGGAGCTACATTCATGTGGCAGACAACCCTCGACGCCAAAGACAAAGAACCAAACCCAAATTACGCAGCAATTCTAGTAGATATTCCCGAGCCAAACAATCCGCAATCTGGAAAATTCCTCCGCAACCAAGGCTATGTAGAAGGAATACCAGTTATCGGCAGATACAATTTTGCTGCCGATGGAGTATTGACAATCGACACTGAATATGAAAAAAATCAAGGTCAGGAACGCTGCTGGTTTATCACCGACGATTTCCGCGTGCGCGTCAGCACAGTGAGGATGATGAACGGAATAAACTTAATGACTTACAGTTCCGAACGCCGCTGCGTCGCCCCCGAAGTTTTGCAGCAAATAATTCAACAACAAGTCATCAGTCATTAGAAAGAAGGAATACAAAATCCGCGTTAAATACCCCCTGTATTTCTTAGTCCGCCTCTGCTCGGACGAGAGCTTGTGCAGTAGCGATTTCAAGCTCCGAATCATCAAGGGGGTAACTCTTTTCCCTAACAGCGTTCATCAAACCTAGTATAAAAACTACCGTATTTAATCCAGTATTGTTTGAGCTCGTACTCAGGAGCGTGCAAACTCGCCTTAGCTTGATACAAAATAACTTTTCGGTGATTGCCAATCCAAACCTTATTAATCGGATGAACGCAAATAAAAGTCCCCCCCAAACTCTCAATGCACTCCCCAAAACTTTCAATAGTAGGATATTCTAACGTTTCAAATATCAAAAAATTTCCCGAACAAATCAAGTGCCGGCTCCGAATCCAGCACTCCATTTTTTTTTTAGCTAATGGCGGCAACATAATATATTAAACATTCAGTTTTTTTGACTGTTTTTTTGACTGTTTTTCTCACATAACTAATGTGGCCACAGGCAATTCGCTAGCAAAACTTTCGACTTTTTCAAACAGCAAAGGCCCCTCAGTCGAACCCCAAACCTGCTCGCGAGTATTAACATCCATTCCTCGGTCTAAACTTACCCAAGTATGCTCTGTCAATTCCACATCGCTGACTAAATAAGTCTCGCACCCCTTGCGATTAATCAAACACTTGTCTCCCGGCTCCACACTTCCTCGAAACATTTCGCCATCTCTCTTAAATATCATCGAACAGTTATAGCGCCGTTCAATACAATCCGGCTTAATAGTCCTGAGAATATCTAATTCGCGACCTGCACCCGCATATAGCATACCATCTTTTAGGCCGTAATTCTCTATATAAATTTGACCTTCTTGTTCGACGAGTCGGTGAATTCCTTGACGGTACGGATTCCACAAATCGTAGTCATAAACCTGTTCCGAATAAAAACCGATTCCGCCAAAAAACTCAAAGGGTAAAGGCCGAAACAAAACCCGAATGTGAGCGTAACTTTGCGGATTGGCACTTGCCTGCTTTTGGTTGCTAAAATGCCCGGCCATCCAGCTAGCTAGGGCGATAAGTTCACTTGTCATTGGGTAATTGGTAATTGATAATTGCGAAGTTGAAGGAAGAAGGAAGTTCCCCAACGCAGGAGCGTACAAGATTTAACCGATGGATGTTAACAGAAGAAGTCAAGCGTGAAGAAAAAAACAGTCATTCGTGCAGTCGTGACAGATGACAGATGACAGATGACTAATAATAAGTAATTACCCATGAGCCGTGACTGATGACTGATGACTAATTAGAGGATAAACAGCGGATTTCTGATGAAAAAGAAGCCGTGGTAACACCTGCACCGTCGCCTGTTTTGATCAGCGAAACGCGGAAGCGCAGATTGGGAGTACCGAACCAAATTCGCTCTTCAGCAGCGGCGCGATCGTACTCTGTGATTAAAATAAAAGTTCCATCTTCTGTCAACTGGTAGCGACCAACAGCAGGCACTGTCTCAGCATACCCGCGATCGCGCAGCAATTTGCCCTCTGACGGATTTTCCGCATTTGGCACCGGTACGAGCACGCAACTTCCTTGCAGCACTTCTTTCTCGTCCCAATCCGACTCCCCCTCCCAACTCATCCGAAAAGGATGAGCCGCCGTCGCCGGATCGATATTGTAAGATTGACAAAGCTCCACTACTTCTGGATCGTCCGCATTCAGAGCTGCAATTTCAATTCTAGAACGAACTTCCTCAAAGTGACTGAATGCTAAATGGTGAGCGCTTCGTTGCGATCGCCATTTGCCAATTGAACGCTCGATAAATTCACTCAAGTTCATTTTATATTGAAGGCAAAAGGAATAAGGAAGAGGGAAAGGAATTGGGCAAATAATTAAACATCACCAATCCAAAACGCCATTTTTAAGTTGCTGTCTTTAACGCAGATACACGGACTCAATACTGATTTAACAGTATTTTTATCCGCGTATCATTGCATATTCTTGCCGTACTGTCAACTGTTATTTGTACTTAGTCAATCACCAATTACCAATAACTGACGATCGGTGACCGATCTAAGCAACCTCAGTAATGCTGAGGATTTTTCCCCCGCTTTTATTGATATACTGAATGTTCTGAGATAGCTGGCTATAACCCACTTCATAAGTTACATTGCTCACCTTCCTCCGCGAACCCGTGCCTTTGACAGCCGAGATCCGAAAACGCTTGCCAGTATTGCTGTAAGCACCGGAACCGCTAGCAGGAGCTTTGATTTTAGTGGCGAGATTAGCACCTACATCGGCAATCAATTTTGCCTGATTGCCCGCATCGCTAGTAGCATCGCCGCGGTACAAAGCAAACATCCGATTGAAAGCAACATTTTTGCTGCCAACTTGGCTGCGAGTGCTGCGGGGATAGGGAACAGTATTCTCGCCAAAATTTGCATTGTACTCGTTGCTATCGAGATAAGAGTCAATTTCAGCGTCGTATCCTTGCTCGTTATAAGTGATAACGTGTTGCGAAATCTCCGATTGATCCGCCGGTGGGCGACCCAACAAATGCTTAAAATTGAGTTCGATAAACCGATAGGCAGAGCTCGACTCAAAAAAGAGCGATCGATACAGCTCCGATTTTGCTACCAAATTTACAAAACCCTTAACGCTGATATCGCCATTGCGCAATAGCGATTCGGCGCTCGTGAGTCGATCGCACTCCATCAAGTGTGCATTGCCCAAAACCTGTTTGTAAACAGCCCGAATCACTGTTTGCAAATCATCTTCTGTAGCATTCGGTCGCATTTCCACTGGTGTCGATTCCACAGCCCATAAAGACATTTGATTTTCTCCTAGTTTTCCATCAATTTTGTAGTTAGTAACTGGTAACGATTCAGGGGTAATTGGTAATTGGCAATTTGAATTTTAGAATTCAGAATTCATTCTTCTTCATCCTCTTTTTTTACGCATTTCCCCTTACCAATTACTCAGGATCGATTACCCAATTTCGGTGATGCTGACGATTCGGCCGCTCGTCCGATTAATCCGCTGAATTTGCGGCGTCATTCTGTTTCCGGGAACAATATACTCAACTGTGCTGCGGCGGCGAGGCCCGTTGTACTTCGCACCTTGCACCACAATTTTGAACATCTTTTCAGTAGCGTCGGCATAACCACCAGCACGGCCTCCAGACATCGGCGGCACAATCTTGCTGGTGCTGTTAGTTGCCACAGCATAAGTTAGCTGAGATTGCTTCTCTTTGTCCGTTTCCGCAGGGCCGCGGAACAGAGCAAACATCCGGTTGTAGCCGACTTGTTTTTGACCGACTTGGCTGACAGCAGCGCGGTAGAAAGGTACGGTATTTTCGCCGAAGTTTTCTTGATATTCTTTGCTGTCAAGATAAGAGTCAATTTCCGCTTCGTAACCGTGCTCGTTGTAGATGCGAACGTGTTCGGAAATCTCCGCTTGATCTTGAGGCGCTCGACCTAACAAATGTTTGAAATTGAGTTCGACAAATCGGTAAGGAGAAGCTGTTTCAAAAAAACGGGCGCGGTACATCTCTGATTTGGCGATCGCCCGCACGAAGTCGCGCACGGAAATGCTACGATCGCACAACTGAGATTCTGCACTCGTCAAACGCTCGCTTTCCATCACGTGAGCGTTGCCCAAAACCTGCCGGTAGGCTGCCCGCATGACGATTTGGCTCTCTTCCAAACTGCTAGTCGGCCACAGTTCAACTGGCGATCCCGAAAAAGCATCGATTCCGAATTTTACTGCTGGTGCTGTACTGACCATTTTTACTTTCTCCCCATCCTTATTCCGTGGATAAAAAACCTTTGAAAATCA
Source organism: Microcoleus sp. TY_ISSM_2_bin.22 (assembly GCA_025937335.1). Classification (GTDB taxonomy): domain Bacteria; phylum Cyanobacteriota; class Cyanobacteriia; order Cyanobacteriales; family Microcoleaceae; genus Microcoleus. The sequence goes on along the minus strand of JAICRN010000037.1, from coordinate 10,100 downwards.
GCTTTTCTACTGAGTTGAATTCCCCTAGTAGATTTCATCTGCCATAAATGTCATGTAGGGTGCGCCGGGTCGCGCACCTTACCCAGTCATGTAGGGTGCGCCGGGCCGCGCACCTTACCCAGACATTTTGCTGTTGCCTAGCTCACGGGTGTGATGCTAGCAATCACGCCGCCCATTTGGTGAATCCGCTGGTACTCTTGGGATAATTTGTCAAAAGGCACCAGATAGACTTGGTTGCTGCGGCGGAATTTAGAGACGCGGTTGACCACATTCGATCGATAAGCCGTAACTTCGATCCGGTAGACCTTGCCTTCCTCGCCAGCACCTGCTCCGTGACGAGTCCGAGCTCCACTGGGGGAGTCTTGGAACGACCAGCCGTCCGAGCCGCCCGAAGGAGCGATCACGGCCAGGGGCGTTTCGCGAATTACGTGCTTGTACAGTTTGGGGCTCTTGCCGGCCAAACTGCCTTTCAAGTCGCTGCTGGAAGCACCCCGCAGCAGTTGGAACATATAGGTAAACCCAACCATGTTCTTACCTGTTTGGGTTTTGTAGCCGCGGTAATACGGCACTATGTCTTCCCCGTAAGCGTTTTGGTACTCGTCGCTGTCGATATAGGAATCGATATCAGCCTCGAAGCCGCTTGTATCGAGGATGCCACTGTGATACTTTGTTTCGTCGTAGCCGTCCGGGGCTCTGCCTAACAGGTGCTTGAAAGTCAGCTCGGTATAGCGGTAGCGCGGGCAAGTGTCAAAAAACCGGGAGCGGTAAAGCTCCGATTTTGCCACTTGGCGCACGAACTCGCGGACGCTAATTTCGCCGCGTTTTAGCTGCGATTCGGGAACAGCAAGCCGTTCGCTTTCCATCACGTAAGCATTGCCCAAAACTTGTCGGTACACTGCTTGAATTACGGTTGCGGCTTCCTCATCCGAGCGTCCGGGCCACAACTGAACGGGGTCTGTGTCTTCAAATAGGGCAACGCCCAATTGAGATGCAGGTCCAAAAGCCATTTAAACTCTCTCCTGGATAGCCACAAGGTTTGCTGAGAATAATGTATCAAACTTTTACAAAGAGACCGATCGAACTCATAAAGTCGCTATCTGCCCTGACAGCAGCAGCTAGCCTCCACGATTCCGGTTCTTCAAGTTTTGATTATTGGACTATACACCGCCCTCAAAACCCGAGAGATGAAGATTTGTAAAGTTTTGTCAACATCTTTGGGCTGCTGAATTAAAATCTTCTCATAAAAAAGACTAGCTTTTAGCAGGCGCAAATTGTGAAAAAAGGTTTAAAACTCAGAATATGAGATCGAGTTCACTGCTCTTACACGGTGCAATAAAATGTAACTTTTGATGCCAGAACCAGTAGCATTAACTGTGTCCAAAGCCTTTTACCCCAGGGCTAATGCCTTCGGCAAATCGCTTTCCCGGTCGTGCATCAAATTTTAAGTGCAATTACTTTCCTGGCACGGGAGCCGGAGCCGGCGAGCAAACATTTAACTCCAGGGCTGAGGCACCATAACTTTGATAAACCGGATTTTTTTTACCGGGAGCGAGGGCGGTAACAAAGTCTTTTCGTCCATAAAACCTGGTTTCTGCGTCCGGGACTGAACTAGATCGAATGAATGCAGTCGCGATCGATGTTGAAATCTGGCGATACTGCAAGTTTCGCGCAAAGGAGGGAGCTAACCGCAGTGATGGATCTCGATTGTTTAGCTTACGGCGCAGGCCACGCACAGGAAGGGGTCTGTCTGCTAGTGCGAATGGGGCCGCACCGCATTTTACTCGACTGCGGTGTAGAGGATGTCTCACCCCTGTCAGCGTCACTAAATCGATCGCTGCCAGCCGATTTCGTGGTGTGCAGCCACGCCCACTCCGACCACGCTAGAGGTTTGCTAGCACTCCATCAATCTTTCCCCCACTTGCCAATTTACGCCAGCGAAGTGACAGCGCGACTGCTACCGCTCAACTGGCCGTCTCTGGCTCAGCAGCCGGAGTCGCATTTCTGTCAGGCACTGCCCTGGCAATCGCCGGTGGAACTGCGCCGGGGACTGAGCGTGCAGTTGTTCCCGTCGGGCCATTTGCCCGGAGGAGCATCCGTGCTGCTGACTTATGCGGCCTCCCACCGCACCTACACCCTGGTTTACACCGGGGACTTTTTTCTGTCCAATTCTCGTTTGGTGGAAGGTTTGCCCCTGGGAGAACTCAGGGGCATGAAGCCGGACGTGCTAATTGTGGAAGGCAGTTACGGCACGGCGCGCCACCCTCACCGCCGACAACTGGAAAATCAGTTAGCCGATCGCATCCACCGCGCTATCGCCGACGGGTACTCGGTACTGCTGCCCTCGCCGGCGCTCGGTTTGGGTCAAGAACTGCTGATGCTGCTCCGCAGTCACCACTACTTCACCGGCCGCGACTTGGATATTTGGGTGGACGGCACTGTCGCCGACGGGTGCGACGCTTATCTGGAACTGCTGCCCCAATTTCCCACCGCCGTCCAAAATTTTGCCCTGCACCAACCTTTGTTTTGGGACGAAAGGGTGAAACCCCGCGTCCGCCGGCTGTCTGCCGAACAGCGCCCCGGATTGGGTTCCACCCCGTGTATTGTGATTACGGATCGAATTGCTGATTTGGCTTTGTACGTTGCCGATCGCACCAATCCTTGGATTTTGCTCGCACCTCAAAAACCCGGATATCCCGTCAGGGACTGGCTGGGCAACTCGCCCCAATCAGGAGTCAGAAGCGTCGAAACTTATTTGCTAGCCGAACACTGCGACGGCCCGGGGACTACCCAGCTCATCCACAATTTGCGTCCCCAGCACATAATTTTGATCCACGGTTCCCCTGCGTATTTGGCTGACTTGGCTAACTTGGACGAGCTGCGAAACCGCTACCAGTTGCATACTCCGGCTGCCGGAACACTTGTCGAACTGCCGATCGGGGAAATGTTTTTGCAGCCCGCTATCCCGGAAACTAACTATGAGGGAGAACTCAGCGAATTGGGGACAGAGGTTGCCATTAGCTTGCCGAGTCCGATTACAGCCGATCCTCGGTGGGCCAATTTTGCCGATACCGGTTTGGTAGAAGCCCGCTGGCAAGGCGAAGAACTGGTACTGCGCGGCATCTCCCAGCGGGAACTGCTTTTTCAAGGCAGCGCCGTTCAGGCAAACCTCGAATGCTGTGGCAATTGCCAGCACTACCGCGGCCAGCGCTGTTGGAACCAGTCCAGTGCTTTGTTTGGGTTTAAAGTTACCCCCGACGGTTTCTGTCCGGTGTTTGAAGCGATACCGGAGTCAGAACTTTTCCTAAATGGAGAAACAGACGGCTAATAACCTGTCGGACACCTCGAAACCAGCTAGCAGGCAAAGAAAACAAAAGAACAGTCCTCGACGCACTCAGGCAACCCGGTTTCAGCAGTGGTAAGCTGTCGCGCATTGAATTTGTAAACTACTGTGTATTTAAGCTTTTGTGGGGTGGGCACAAAAGCCCGCCGTAAAGCTTAAATTTATAGCAACCGCACCCGACTTTTAGGAGGTTCTTAATCGCTGAAACCATTGCTGCTAGTGCTGCTTCTTCCTTCTTCCTTCTTTTTACCCGCTCAGCTTCCCCTAGGGAGCTTCTTCCTTCTTCCTTCTGCTATAAATGCAAAATAGCTGATTTAGTGACAACCAGAATATTTTTGACCTAAACCGGATTTTTTGGATAATTCCTCCAAAAAAAAGGGAGAAAAGTCGTTTTCTTTTCCCCCAAGTTTTTCTTGTCCCTCCAGCGCGAGATTAAAACTATTCCAAATTCGAGTCCGGGTAGTGATTGCGAATTTGTTCGGCTTCGGGACAATCGTCAGAAACAAGGGGTTCGCAGTTAGTTCTCGATACCGAAGCCAACTTCTGGGACACAGCTCCAATACTTTCGAGACGCACCATTTCTTCCCAGGAGCTGATTTCGTCTTCTTCGTCGGTTTCGTAGCGCAGCGTGACTAGATCCCCTTCAATATCTAGGATACGAGCGCGCTCTATCCAACGTTGCTGATCTCGAAGAAAAATAGAAACCTCACGACCATCACAACAGAGTTGATAGATTTTGCGCTGTAGCATTTGTCAGTTCTCCTGCGCAGTGTATTGGCTCAAAAAGATTGCCTGTTTACAGTAACGTACTTTGGGTTTTACATCGGAAGGCACAGTCCGATGGACTGGCCAGTTTCACGTTTTCCGCAACTTTGGTACCGATGGGAGTTACCAAATTTGATTTTACCACCAAATCTATCTAGTACGCCATTTATCTAATTACAGGTTTTGCAGTCAGTGGCATCCCTCGCTGGAGGCATTTGCCACCATAGATCGGATAATCAGGACTTGACGGAGCGATCGCTCAAACAGCGATAATAAAAACAGACTCTGCCTCAGAAAGCTCGCTCTCTTCTGCCTCAAGTCGCCCAGAAACCTCTAGGTTCGACGTTAGTTTCGATCGCCCAGTACACCGTATTGACTCAATATTAAATCTCAAATCGAGCCCTTCAACTCGCCCAACGTTAATTTTTTTGCCAAATGATTTGACTCCAACCCAACTGCAATCATAAACTTGACCTTATCCAAAGATGGATACAGAGCTTGAAAACTCAAGTCGCGCAGAACTCTCTAGTTTGGACGTTAGTTTTAGCCCCCAGTAAAGCCTTTGGACTCAATCTCAAATCTCAAATCGACAGACCGAAGTGTGATAAAAATCACTGACAGCAGACAGCCCCTAAATGTAGAAAATGGTGGCGACCAACAACTAGCTTCAAAACGGGCAGCGGAACCTGTGGCGGTTAAGCTAAAAGAATTGCGGTTCCGTTCAAAACAAATTGGAGTCAGCGCTCGAGCGTGTTAAGGAGGCTAATTGATGGTGTACGCAGAAAAGTGGTCGCAGCCGTCTATCTTGGAGCTAGCGCGATCGGGCAACTTTCAAGCCCTGAATTACTGGATTGACAGCTTGCTCCGACCCGAAGGGATTTATGCCCGCGTCGAACAGGCTCAAGCCGGCTGCGTCCAAATCCTAGTGGAATTCCAGCGCGAATTTGCGTCAGACACTACATTACTGGGGAGCACTCTCCGAGAAGGCTTAGTCAAATTTATTTGCCACCAAATTTGGAGACTCAACTCGCCAGCAGTAGAAGGGGTGCGAATTCACGCGCGCTTGGCTGGGGAACCAGAAATTCTCTGGAAACAGTCAGTGCGAATAGTCACTCCCGCAAACCGCCGGCAGCGGCGTTACCGTTCCCTACTGGTCGTCGATTGGGTTAAATTTAAAACGTATCGTTCTCTGCTGCTAGTAGGATCGGCACTTGCATCATTTGTTTTAGGGTGTTGGGTCAGCTACCACGAGGCTAGAGCCATGCGGTCAGTATCCCCAGTATCCCCGTACCAGCAAGCTGCAGTAATGTCGGGGCCGCCTCCAAAACGTCCGGATGCGGTGCAAGCGGCCTTAGAATTAGTACCTGTAATTCAACAAAAGCAGGTTGCCAATCCCTACGACCCAACCGTAACGCTGATGTTCGGAGGAAACGTGAATCTATTGGATGCGATCGGAGCATCTGCAGGCAACGATTACCATTGGGCTTTCGCCAATATGGACGAGTATCGGCAAGCAGATGTGGCGATGGTTAACCTAGAAAACCCCCTGACTCGCTCTACCTTGGGCTCTGGTAAAAAACAATTAAATTTTAAAGCCAATCCAGAATCGGTGAAAGTATTAACAGCAGGAGGAGTGGATATTGTCAATCTGGCAAATAACCACGCTATGGATTACGAGGAACCGGGGCTGGTGGAGACTATAAATACTTTAAATAATGCTGGGATTCAGCATCTGGGAGCCGGCAGAAATATTAAAGAAGCGAGGCGTCCAGATATTATTGAGGTTAAGGGTCATCGGATTGCGTACCTCGGTTATTACGATACCGACCTTCACGCCGCCGACCAAGGAAAAGCCGGCACTAACCCCCGCCGCAACAATCGCGTGGCAGAGGATATTCGAGCTCTCAGGGGTCAGGTAGACTGGATTATTGTTAATTACCACTGGGGAGTCGAATTGGCAGATTATCCGGGGGACTGGCAGATAGATTTGGCTCGGTTCACGATCGACCAAGGAGCAGATTTGGTAGTGGGACACCACCCCCACGTCTTGCAAGGTGCAGAAATTTACAAGGGCCGCCCGATTGTTTACTCGCTGGGTAATTTTATATTCGGCGGGAATGCTCGCAGCGATTACGATACCGCAGTCCTGAAAGTATCGCTCAAAGACAGGAATATGAAGGTAGAATTTTTGCCCGTGGAGGTGACAAAGTTTCAGCCGCAGGTGGTGAAGGGAGCCGCGGCAGATCGCATCCTCAAACACGTCGAGCAAATTTCTAGTATTTTCGATCGGCCGATGCGATCTTCTGTAGTCCTCGATGCCCAAATCAACCCAGGAACAGCACCAAAGACTCCAAATTCTCCATTGCCAGGAGCAGCAAAGAGCGGTACCTACGGGCCCGGGCCCGGTTCTCCAGTCCCTGCCGGTGAAAGCAATATACCAGGCACCGGACAACCCAAACCTACTCCGATTTTGCCGGCTTTGCCTGCTGTCCCCAAACAGCCGGACAACTCCTCATTATTCCAGAACGGGGCGGGGCCTGCAATTGAGTCCAGCCCGCCCCCGAGTCAAGATTTGCCGCCCCGCATCTACCGCACTCCACCTCAAAATCCCAGCCCGGAAGCAGAGCCGTTTTCCAAAGAGCCATTCATCAAAGAACCGTTTATTTCGCCCCCATCTCCCAGTCAAGGAGTGGTGCCTGGCCCCCAAAGCTATGTTCCCCCAACTCGGCATCTATCTTTCAAAGTCGCTGTCAAAGAGCAGCCGACCTCGAAGAGCGTTCCAGGCACAAGCAGCGATCGCTCCAAGCCGCGGATCGCCCTGCCTCCTATAGCTGCGAGCATTGGTTAGCCGGTGGGGTCGAAGCAAGGATGCAGGGGGAGGAAAGGGTCGGTAATGGGTGAACAGCAACATACCAGCGACCAATTATTAACGACCGATTTACTGACAACCAATGATCGATGACCTACTACCGATGACAAATGTGTTTGCGATCGCGCTCAAGCAAAAGCAGTACAAAACCTATATCCTCTCCGACGAAACCGCTAACTCCTGTCTGGAAGTTGTGCCGGAACGGGGCGGTATTGCCACTAGCTGGTTGGTTGAAGGCAAAGAAATCTTCTACTTGGACGCGGAACGGTTCGCCAATCCCGATCTAACTGTACGTGGCGGGATTCCCATCCTGTTTCCCATCTGCAGCAATCTCCCCGATAATACTTACACCCACAAGGGAGTGCAGCGAAAGCTCAAACAGCACGGCTTTGCTCGCGACTTGCCTTGGACGATAGGCGAACAAGTTACCGAGGGTGGTGCGGCTCTTACCCTGATTCTCGACAGCAGCGACAAAACGCTGGCTGTTTATCCCTTTGATTTCCAACTAGCCTTCACTTATCAGATTAAAGGCAATTCTTTGGAAATTTTTCAGCAATACACAAATCGGTCTGCCGAACCCATGCCGTTTTCTAGCGGTTTGCACCCCTACTTTTTGGCGACGGACAAATCTCAGCTCCGCTTTGAGATTCCCGGGATGCAGTACAGAGATCAGAACACCCACTCCAAGGGTTATTTCACCGGGGTTTTTGACCACACGCAGGATGAAATTGATATTTCCTTTGATGAGCTCACTGGTCTGGCGGCTACTGTCACTGACGCGGCGCGGGGCTTGCGACTCACCCTCAGTTACAACTCCAGCTACGGGAAGTTGGTTTTCTGGATGGTGAAAGGCAAGGATTTTTACTGTTTGGAACCTTGGACGGGTCCTAGAAATGCGCTCAACACTGGCGAACACTTGATTTATTTGCAGCCGGGAGCGACTTGCGAGATGCTGGTTCGCATGACTGCAACTTTTTTTTGAAAAAGACTTGCTATTTCAATTGATGGGTGCTACTATTAGAAATTGTGTGCGGAAACAATGTTTTAGCGGGTCGCTAGCTCAGCGGTAGAGCATTCGGCTTTTAACCGATTGGTCTCGGGTTCAAATCCCGGGCGACCCATTTTTCAAGGCAGAAGCTAAAAAGTAGAAGGCAGAATTAATTCTAGCTTTCAAAAAAAAATTCAGGACAACCCCTGGGGATTGGTCTGAGTTTTTTGTTGGGCAATGTGGATTTTTTGAGGCTAAATTGAAATCTGGAAACATAATGCGCGATCGGCTACAAATTGTCTTAAGATTGTCGTAAGAATTGAACTTGTCCAAAATCCACTGTTTAGAAACCACAAATAACTAGGAGGAATATCTATGGCGCTTGTACCTATGCGACTGCTGCTCGACCACGCGGCTGAAAACGGTTACGGCCTACCGGCTTACAACGTCAACAACATGGAGCAAATCCAAGCGATCATGCGCGCTGCTGACGAAACCAACAGCCCCGTGATCTTGCAAGCTTCTCGCGGCGCTCGCTCCTACGCTGGGGAAAATTTCCTGCGCCACCTGATTTTGGCAGCAGTTGAAACCTATCCTCACATCCCCATTTCCATGCACCAAGACCACGGCAATGCCCCCGGCACTTGCTATTCTGCCATGCGCCAAGGTTTCACCAGCGTGATGATGGACGGTTCTCTGGAAGCGGATGCTAAGACTCCCGCTAGCTACGAGTACAACGTTGAAGTTACTCGCGAAGTGGTGAAAGTGGCTCATTCGATCGGCGTTAGCGTTGAAGGCGAACTGGGTTGCTTGGGTTCTTTGGAAACAGGAATGGGCGAAGCAGAAGACGGCCACGGCTTTGAAGGTGCGCTTTCTCACGATCAGTTGCTGACAGATCCTGAACAAGCTGTTGATTTCGTCGAGCAAACCGGCGTTGATGCTCTAGCAGTCGCGATCGGCACTTCTCACGGCGCTTACAAGTTCACTCGCAAGCCGACTGGCGAAATTTTGGCAATCAGCCGCATTGAAGAAATTCACCGCCGCTTGCCGAATACTCACTTGGTAATGCACGGTTCTTCTTCTGTGCCCCAAGAATTGCTGGAAATCATCAACAACAACGGCGGCAAAATCCGCGAAACCTACGGCGTACCTGTGGAAGAAATCCAAAAGGGCATCAAGTGCGGTGTTCGCAAGATCAATATCGATACTGACAACCGTTTGGCGATTACCGCTGCGGTGCGCGAAGCTTTGTTTGCCAAGCCCGATGAGTTTGACCCCCGCCACTTCTTGAAGCCGTCGATCAAGTATATGCAGAAGGTTTGTAGCGATCGTTACAACTCTTTCGGCTGCGCCGGTAACGGTACAAAGATTAAGCAAGTATCTTTGGACGATTTTGCAGCTAAGTATGCTAAGGGCGAATTGAGCTCTTCTGCTAAGAAGACTGTGGCTGTTTAAGAATTTTAGGTTTTAGATTTTAGTTTTGTCTGAAGTCTAAAGTTAGGATTGCCGGGTAGCTTTGAAGTTGCCCGGTTTTTGTTTGTGCTAGTTTATGTATTTAGTTACTGGGCGATTGAAATCGCTAGTATACAAAGTAAGTCTGCCTCCGCAGACTAATAGATATCAATTACACCACATGGGCGATCGCATATTGCCTCAGTACAGGTGAAATCGTGTAAAAATTTGCTTGTTGTTCTATCAAGCAGCGCCGCGATAGAGATTGCAGCGCATTTAGCAAATCTGAAGCCGGAATTATCTCATTTTCTAGCAATTTTGCCCGGTTGATTGGCTGGCTTTCTTTGGCTAACAAGGAGATGACTTGTTTTTCTAGTTCGGATAGGCGATCGAACTGCTGCTGTAAAACATCTTTCAAATCTTCCGGCAACAAAATGGTATCATTTGGTAATAACTCTGTCACGCCTCCTCCCAAGTCTTGAATCAGATTCGCCACGCTTTTTAACCATAGGGGGTTGCCTTGGTAGCGATGAATGAGTGTTTCACTGTTGTCGCTTGCTTCTAACCCATAATCTCTGAGTATTTCCCGTGCGGCGGCGATGTCTAAACCTTTGAGTTGTAAGGTGCGAATAGAAGTATTTTGGCTTTTAACTTGAGTCACTTCTCTCGGTTGTTCCCAACCGATG
>JAICRN010000197.1 GCA_025937335.1 Microcoleus sp. TY_ISSM_2_bin.22 | reverse complement strand
GTCAGACAAATGACCGCTCAGGTAGCCCGACACGCCAGAACAGTTGACGGGATTCTCGGCGCTTCTCTTGACCTAATTTTTCTAGTAGATCGATCGGGAAAATACACCTATGTCAGCCGCACCGCCGCTCAAGCCGCCGGCATGAACCCCAGAGAAATGATTGGCAAAACCTGGCAGGAATTAGGCTGGCCGGCAAAAATTATGCAGCGGGTTCACCAAGAATGCCACGGCATATTTGCCACAGCCGAGCCCGTGAAAGGCGAAGTAATCGTCCCCACGGCAAGCTGGGGAACCCGCGACTACGAGTATATTCTCAGCCCGGTTTGTGCGACAGACGGCAGCGTCGAAGCGGTGGTGGCGACGCTGCGGGATATCACGGATCGCAAAGACGCCGAGGAAGCGTGGCAGTTGGCCAAAGAAGCCGCAGAACTCGCCAACCGCGCCAAGAGTGCTTTTCTGGCAAACATGAGCCACGAGTTGCGGACTCCCCTGAACGCGATTATCGGCTACAGCGATATGTTGGTGGAAGATGCCGAAGAGTTAGGCAATTTAGAGGTAGTCTCGGATTTAGACAAAATTCGCACTGCTGGCAAACACTTGCTGCGGCTAATTGACGACATTCTCGACATTTCCAAAATTGAAGCTGACAAGATGGAGATTTACCTCGAAAGCTTCGATGTCGGCGGCTTAATCGAGGAGGTGGTAACAACGATCAAACCGCTAATGGATAAAAACGGCAATACTTTGCAAGTATTGAGTTCTGACAATATCGGCGCTATGCACGGCGATTTGATGAAAGTGCGGCAGGTAATGCTAAATCTGCTCAGCAATGCTGCTAAATTTTCGGCTAATGGGACGATCGTGCTTACTGTCGAAAGAATTACCAGTGAAGAATTAAAAAATAAATATCAACCGAGAGTTCCTCAAATGTTAATTTTGGATTCAGACTTTTTAGTTTTCCGAGTGACGGACACGGGCATCGGCATGACACCAGAGCAGCAACAGCGACTGTTCCAACCTTTTACTCAAGCCGACAATTCAACTACTCGCAAGTACGGCGGTACTGGTTTGGGACTGACTATCAGCCAGCGTTTCTGTCAGATGATGGGCGGCGATATTGAAGTTACTAGCGAGTTAAATTGCGGTTCTACTTTTACTGTTTGTCTGCCTGCTTCATTGTTTAGGCGATCGAAATTTTAACAATTTTGCAGCAATAAGAGCAATAAGAGTCGGCGGTTGAAACCGATACTATACAAACAATGTCCGCCTCTGCGGACTGAAGAATAATAAAATTAACTGCTTCCCAAGCTCCAGCCTGGGAACCTAAATCTAGAGGCTCTGCCTCGCTTGAAAACATGGAGGCAGAGCCTCCGGATCTGCGTTACTAGGCTCCAGCCTAGTAAGGAGTAATTTAAAATTATCTGCGTTTATCCGTGTTTATCTGCCTTACATCTGCGGTTTCTGTATCAATGAATGATTTATGCAATCTTGTCTAATAATATGATGAATTACCACAACTTTCCCGACAAAAATCAAGTTTCCCGCCGCAGGCACGGCATTTGGACAAAAAGTTTATTTTTGTTTCCGATCGCCTGTTCTGCGTGCTTCGGAGCCTTGCTGTGGGGACAATCTGCGGCTTTTTCCCAGCAGCCGGTCTGCCCGACTGGCAGCGCTGCTAATTTGCCGTCGCCCCCGCTTTCGCAAACCGAAAAAAGCGTGCCGAGTCTGTGGTTAGCTCAAAAACTGTTTGGCGGAAAATTGCTCGATCGCTGGTTTGTCGATCCCGGCAATACTTGGGTCATTCTCATAGTCAACCGCCAACTTTGGAGTTTGCTCGATTATATGGAACGCTATCAGTTTGTCAACCGCTTCGGCACTGTCGCCAGCGAATACGGTTACAATCTGCGAGTTTGCAACCGTCAAGGCAAAGCTTTGGCAGTTTATTCGTGCAAGGGCGATCGGCGCTTCTGTCGCATTGATTTAGAATCTCTCTCAAATCCCGGTCTTCGAGGAAAGCTGAAAGGGTTTTAGTCGGGTGCGTCAGAAGCTAGTTGTTTTCTGGATCGTCGGTCGATCGAAAGCTGACGCAATCTACATTTTAACTTTTCACTACTTGCCGAATTTCTTGCCAGAGCGATCGATATTGGGCAATCCCCGCATCCCCAAACGGCAGCAGAAAGTCGCTAGCAGCAAGAATCTTCGCATCCGGCAACAACACAGAATTAGTGCGAATAGCTTCCGGCAAATCCTCGGGTTTCATGCCGGCAATTATCGGCGAACTAGCCTTAGTCAGCAAAGATAATTGAGGCGCTATCTGAGGCTGCAAGCAAAAATCCATCCACACATCTATCCATTTTTTGTCTAACGGAACTGGCTTCCAAAAGTCAAAATTCCTCCAAAAATCCATCCAGTTTTTCTTTAACGGAACTGGATTCCTCAATGCCGGTTGTACCCACAAATCCGTCCAAAGTGCAGTTCCCGAAACCGGAATTACTAAAGCAATATCCTTTTCAGTTTGCAGCAGCGGCAGCAAGTCCGCAGAGGAACCTACTGCCAACCAAGTATCGCCTAAAATTAATGGTTGCAGGTAAGCGTCAGAACTATAAAGTTTAACTTGTCGGTGCAGATTTGCGAGTTCTTTTTTGAGATTTGGGACTTGATCTAATTGCTGCGTATTGTAAGATTTCCCTAGTTTTTTTAATGTTAAACCGATAACTTCTCTGGCACTGTCCGGCAGAGAAATTCGATCGCGCAATTCCTCTCGCCACAAGTCACTCCAATCTGTGGGAGTCCACCCCAAAGCCTTAAATTTGTCGGTTCGATAGGCAATTACCGTACTTCCCCAGCGGTAAGGTACACCCCAAACGTTTTCTCTCGCATCTAAGAAACCGTCATCGTTTCGCGTTACCAAATTTCGCCACCTTTCGGGCAATTGTGCCCAATTAGCCAACTTAGCAGGATCGATCGGCTGAATCAATTTTTGCCGAATTGCCAAAGTCAGCCAGTAATCTCCCAACATCACCAAGTTAGCTTGATTTTCTGATTCGGGAACCTGTTTCCACTCCTGCAACAGGGCGAATAATTCTTTTAATTGTCCTTCTTGCGTTACCTGTAAAAGCGGAGACGGTGGTACATCGCGCCTAAATTTGCTTACCAGTTGGGCAGGAATACTGTTTTTGAGCGCTCGAATTGTGAGAATGGACTTCGAGTCGCACCCTGCCACCAATTGACTTAAAGCTAGGGTGGCGGCCCCCAATAGCAAAGACCTTCGTTTCACCTGTGAATCCGCTTTTCTAAATATTGACCCATCGTTTTGTGTTCTGCAGCCCGGGAAATAATTGTTTGTCGAGTCCGGTAGTGGGCGCAGATTAGTCTGATTTATTTTTCCAAGACAGAGCTATTGTACTCGGTTTTGCTGCCCTCTGAGTCTGTTTTGCTCTTGCCCTGATTTTACCCTCTACCTTGTCGATCGAGCTTTCGGATGCTGACAACTCCGTCAAATTAACGCCTGAGTTCTTCCCGAAAAGTTCTTTTGAGCCAATTTTGCTCGCCCGGGTTGGCAATCGACTGCATCTGTGTTACATTTTTTAATATAACGAAACAATAAGGGCGTTGCCCTCTGCCGCTGGATGACGCTTTTTACACAATCGAAGTCAAAAATCCTTTTTAAATCCGCGACAGCTTAATAACTAAAAATCCACTCATCTGAATCCTGAAAGCACTGGCAGGCAGAGCAAAGTCAATCTAACAGGAGCCTCGGCGCTCCGACTCTCAGAAACCGGATTTTTTAACTCTGATTGAAGGTTTGAACGAAGTATGGGGGTTAAAAATTTTGGTTTTTGCGTCCACGAGTATCTAAAATCTAAAATCTAAAATCGACTCACGAATGTCGATCGATTCTCCTCTACCTGAGTGCCTAAATTTACCGTCAGGATTGGGAACACAACAATTACGTCAAAAATTAAATAATTCAGTGATAAATCCGCGTTCTATAAAGATTTCCCTAATATGTAAATATATAAGTTACGATCCAAAGGATGATTGTATGGAAGCGCTCCAACAGCAAGTTACAATATTGACGCAACAAGTAGATGCCCTCTACAAACTCATACAAAACCTCAATGAAAAGTTACTAGAGTCTGCCCAGGAGACGAAGCTTGCCCAGCAGCAGAGAAACGACTGCTCTGGAACGGTAGGAAATGACAAAACCTCGTCCTATCAAAGCTACAGCCGTCGAGACGGCCTCCTCGAACACAAGGACATACTGTTAGACGACAGCTACTTCGACAAGAATTCTCAAAATCTGGAAAAAGAGCTGAGCGCAGAGATTCAAATCCAGCGCCTCACCGCTCAGCTAACAGCGGCTTACAATCGAATTGCCGCCTTGGAAGAACAGTTGCTCTCCAAAAGAATGAACTCCCAACAGGTAGGTGGATCTAATTAAATATTACTAGAGGCCATGGGGGATTAATCCCAGAAAAGATACGAGTTGCGTTGATTTCTGCTCGTCTGCTTATAGAGTCATTGCATAGATTTTTTTCTCTCGCGAAGTTCGCAGGGAGAATACTGCATCAAAGCGAGATATTCTGTAGAAAATTATGTAAATCTGAAAGCATAAATGCTACAGAAAATGATATAATTATTCAGCCAAAACGAAGCTGGTTCAGCAGCACAACCAGCTTCGCAGCTCGAGCCGCGCATCTTAATTTTTAATGTTTAATTCCTCAGAGTCCTGGCGGCACAGACAACGAACAACCGGGTTTTTGAGTGTATTTCTCGCTGCAAAAGCCAATATTTTGAGTAAAAACCGGGTTGTTTTCGTCCAGCAGTTTCTAATGTTTAATTTCACACCTGCGCCGTGCTAAAGCTTCAACAGCTTGGAGGAGTTGAGTAGGAGTCCAATTTGCAGCCAAGCCACTGGCGATCGCACAGGCTCCGGCACCGACACCTTCCTTAACATAGCCGCGATCGTAAGCTTGCAGTTGCCCGTAGCGAGATCCAGCAAAACTTAGCTGCGCGGCCAACAGAGGCACACCGCCGATATCATTAGCGAGTCCTACAGTGTCTCCTGTAGGGTCTTCGGCCACCCAGCGCGTAGTCCCCACAGTGACTTGCTCGGGACTCCATAGCAGAGCATATTCCCGGGCTAATGCTTGGATCAAAGCGTACACTGCCAGCATTTGCGTGCCCCCGGCCAGGAGTACCCCGCAAGTCCGACTCGCGGCGATCGCCATTGCCGCCACCGCTATTTGCATCGGATCGCCCACCGCCGCCACCAATTCCAGGGGAGTGCTGTTTTCTCCGCCAATTTCCCACTCAGCACGATCGAGTCCCGCTGTCACCGCAGCCAATTTTTGAGCGTGATTGCAGCGAGGATGAGAACTATTAACTTTGCCCGCCGCTGCAATACCCAAACCCATTAACACGCCCAAAGCAGTAGTCGTTCCCCCAACTACGCACTCCCCTAAAATTAAATAGCTGCCATTAGTTTGAGCAGCCAATTTAGCTCCCCAAATTAATCCTTGTTCGAGCAAATGTTTGACTGTTTCGAGTTCTAAAGCATTCCCAGAAATCAGACATTTTGCCGGAGTGCCGCCCAAATCAATTGCAGGTACGGGAGGTGGGAGGGGCAAACCAGCATTAAATAGGTAAAGGGGAAGTTCCAAAGCTTCGACTACAGCGCGAGATATCAGTACCGGCGAAGCACCCGCTTCAAGAGGTGGCAAAGGATATTGGGGCGACGGTTGGGGGCCGTTATACAAAAATTCTGCATCGGCCAAACAAGTAAATTGTCGATCGTGCGGCGTTGCTCCTGCTGCTGAAATACCCGGAATTAAGCCTGTAGCCGTAAATCCTAACACGCAGGCAAATATCGGTTTTCGTCCCCGATAGCGATCGAGCCACCGCTGACCCTGTTCGATTTCTGTATAAATATCAATCATAATTAGTCAGCAGTCATTAGTCATTGATTATTGGTTATTGGTTAGTTCTTAGTTATTAGTTCTTAGTTATTGGTTTGCCCGTTACCCGTTACCGCTTATCTCAACTCCGGTGCTATCGGACTTGATATGATGTGTCCTGTTTCTGAGTCCCCACAACATTTGCAACCGTTCCTTAAAGCTTAGGTGCGACTGGTTTTTAGTTGTCGATCCAACCTCTCTGCACTGGGGCGATCGCCCTAATAATTTGGCGTGTCATCAGGATGTCCTCTAAAAAGTAGCTTTATTCTCTGCAACTCGATCTAAAATTGATAGAAATGAGTTAATCTGTAGTTGGGCTGACGGCGAGCGTCAATATTCGCAATAATCAACCTGGTTAAATGACATACTTACATATTTGCCTCGATAGCTAACTAATTAGTTTAACAGAAATCTGTCTCGCACTTAAATTTTTTCTGGGTGACGCAGGCGCGATCGTCTTTCAGTCGCCAATCGCGATCCATATCAAGAGAGCGCGATCGTACTTATAGCAATCCTCGCATCATTTGTGAATTTCTTACTCCCTAGCCAGCGGCTTCGGGGAGGGTTGGTGTGGGGTAAAAAATTTACGACTCCTGCAAGGATTGCTAGATACGGTTCTAAGTGAATCTTGACTAACTTGTGAGCCAATATTGTGTCAATTAGTAGCGACAGGATTTACGCAGGCACAAATACGAGCGAGAGTTGCATTTTCTATATCTTTCAAAAGATTCGCCCACAACTTCTAGGTTGTTGAATTTATCTAATAACAGAACACTTAAAAGCACCCTTTGAATTAAGTTATCAATTCCGCACTTAAGGGTCAATCCATGTCAAAAGCGATCGCTAGCTGCCCCCAGCCGCACCCCCTGCTTGACCTCTGAGTACAAAAATTACTCCCGTCATAATTAGCGCCACACCTACCAATCGCAGCGGCGGCAACGGCTCGTTAAATACAATTTTCCCGCCCAAAACAGTAAACAGGTAACTGATTGACAGTAAAGGCGAAACTATGCTAAGGTTTGCCCGCGACAAAACTACTATAAAGCCGATGGAAGAAATTGCATACAAAGAAAGACCACCTACTATCAACGGCTGGGTAGCCATTGCTATCACTTTTTCCATTAAATTAGCAGTGCCAATGGGCCCTAATATTTTAGCTCCTGCCTTGAGACTGAATTGACCTGCGACGCCGCACAATATTGCAGCAAGCAATAACAGAAAAACGCTTCTATTCATAAGTTTACTAACCTATAGTACAATCAAAAATTGCCGTTACCAAAAACCTAAAAAACTTTAATTAAGTTTTGTTATGTTGTATTCACCACTAATATTTTAAGCAGAGATACTTGAAAATCAAGTATTGTCGATCGCGATCGAGAGTAGAACAAATATATGGCAGAGCAGACCAACCAAAGCAGAGAATACACTCTAGAACTATCGATACTCATGCCTTGCCTGAACGAAGCAGAAACTTTAGAAATCTGCATCGAGAAGGCGCATCAGTCCCTGCGCGAACTTGATATTGCAGGCGAGGTCATCATAGCAGACAACGGCAGCACTGACGGTTCTCAAGATATCGCTACCAGAATGGGAGCCCGAGTCGTGCCAGTGGCCGCAAAAGGCTACGGCAGCGCCCTCATGGGAGGCATCATTGCAGCGCGCGGAGTTTATATTATCATGGGCGATGCTGACGACAGCTACAATTTTTCCAACCTCGGTGCTTTTGTCAAGAAATTGCGAGAAGGTTTCGACTTAGTAATGGGAAACCGCTTTCAAGGGGGCATCAAATCAGGTGCCATGCCGCCGCTGCACAAATATTTAGGAAATCCGGTGCTGACATGGGTTGGGCAATTATTTTTCGCGAGTCCAGTCGGCGACTTTCACTGCGGATTGCGGGGTTTTAGGAGAGACTCAATTTTGAAACTCGATCTGCAAACAACGGGGATGGAATTTGCTAGCGAAATGGTCGTCAAAGCATCTCTGTACACATTGCGGATAACTGAAGTCCCAACCGTACTCTCTCCCGACGGCCGCAGCCGGCCACCGCACTTGCGAACTTGGCGAGATGGCTGGCGGCACTTGCGATTTCTGTTGCTTTACAGTCCCCGATGGCTGTTCTTGTATCCGGGTGTTTTCCTGATGATTGTGGGTCTAATAGTGGGCATTTGGCTGTTGCCCGGTACTCAAAAGATTGGGAGTATCAGCTTTGACGTGCATACGCTGCTGTATGCTGCGATCGCCATTATCATTGGTTTTCAAGCAGTAACTTTCGCTTTCTTCACCAAAGTTTTCGCCATCAGTGAAAAACTGCTTCCCGAAGACCCTAAACTCAATAAAATATTTCGCTATGTCACGTTAGAAACAGGATTGATTGTCGGAGTTACGCTAATTTTAATCGGAATAGTTGGCTCGTTCTTGTCATTAACTATCTGGAGCGAAACAGCTTTCGGTTCTCTCGACCCTTCTAAAACTCTGCGTTTGGTTATTCCCTCGCTCACTTGCCTGACTGTCGGTTTGCAGATGGTTATGTCCAGCTTTTTTCTCAGCGTGTTGGGGTTGAAGCGCAGGTAAAATAATTAAATTTAAAATTTGTAACAATTTGCGGTAAAGATGATTTGGCCCTCTCGTAGTTAGGGTAATAAGTAATATTTATTTAAATACAGCAGATTCCACGTTTATGAAGGACACCCGCCT
>JAICRN010000165.1 GCA_025937335.1 Microcoleus sp. TY_ISSM_2_bin.22 | reverse complement strand
TGGGAACCATCAAGGATTGAATTCCCTATTTACAAAACTATTTTTATTGATACATATTATCTAACTAATATCGGTGATTATTAATACTTTTTTGTGTTAATTTTGTAAAAAAGTCTTTGAGTCAAAATTGCCAACTCATAACTCATACCATTTTAGATTTTAGATTTTAGATCGGAATCACTGATTTTGTATGGGTTTAGAGTTCGCTGATGGAGAAACCGGTTTTTTTGTATTTACAGCCCACCGCCACGACAAAAAAGTCTTTTTCTGAGCGTCTTGATGCGTAAACGAGAGCTTCTTTGGTGTGAAAGGACTCAAAAATCATCTATCGAGAGAGGTATTGACTCCACGATAACACCGGAAGATTGTGCTGTGGAGTCAATTCTCTAATCTCAAATAGTGAATCAGTTTTGCAACCAGCGGGCCGCGTCTTTGGCGTGATAAGTCAAAATCAAATCAGTACCAGCACGCTTGAATCCTGTCAATGTTTCCATCACTACTCTTTCTTCATCTATCCAACCGTTGAGGGCGGCGGCTTTCACCATCGCATATTCTCCAGAAACGTTGTAAGCAGCAACTGGCAGATTAGTTGCTTCCTTCACGCGCCAGATGATGTCCATGTAAGCTAAAGCGGGTTTAACCATGAGCATATCTGCGCCTTCGGCAATGTCGAGAGCAATTTCTTTGAGTGCTTCCCGGCCGTTTCCCGGGTCCATTTGATAGGTGCGCCGATCGCCAAATTGCGGAGCAGAATCGGCCGCATCTCGGAACGGGCCATAATAAGCTGAGGCGTATTTTGCCGCGTAAGACATGATGGGAATATCTTCAAATCCAGCGCTGTCCAATCCTTCGCGAATTGCTCCGACAAAACCATCCATCATTCCCGAAGGTGCGATAATATCTGCACCGGCTTTAGCTTGAGCAACTGCGGTTTTCTTCAGCAATTCTAGTGTCGGATCGTTCAAGACGCGGCCGCTTAAATCTCCGACTTCCAAATAGCCGCAGTGACCGTGACTGGTATATTCGCACAGACAAGTATCGACCATGACGATTAAATCCGGTACGGCTTTTTTAACTGCTTCCGTCGCTTTTTGGACGATGCCGCAATCGTGCCAAGCACCTGTAGCATCTGTGTCTTTATCTGCAGGAATGCCGAATAAAATAATCGCCGGAATGCCGAGGTCGTAGACTTCTTTTGCTTCTTCTACTATTTTGTCTACCGATAGCTGGTAAACTCCCGGCATTGATGTTACTTCTTTAGCAAAAGCTTCCCCCGGTACGGCAAATAGAGGGTAAATTAAATCGCTGGTTGTCAAGATATTTTCGCGTACCATCCGGCGGATTTGGGGATGGTTGCGGAGGCGGCGGGGGCGGTGAGTTGGAAACATAATGTTTTTTTTACGGTAGATAAAGCCCTGTTTTCTAGGACTCGCGGCGTTTCTTTAAAAGTCTAAAGCTTATTGTTGGCCGATCGCCCTGTACTTAAGTAAAGTTCTGTGAAAGTCTGGATGTCCGTTCTTCCCAGTCAGGAAAGCCAGTCCTTTCTAGTCTTTCCCGTTCCCAGACAGATCCCTAACGGTGCTGGGATCGGTTGGTACGGATATCTCGCTGGCTTCACACCTGCAACCAGGCTGCCCAGAAGCGAGGATAGACTGTAAATTATAAATGTATCGAATAGTAACGGTCTTATGTACAAGCAACTAATTTCAAAGATGAAACCGCTTTTGAAATCACTATTTGCGATCGGTCTGGTACTGACGCTAGCCCTCGGTAACGCTGACGGAGCTCTGGCGGCCCGCAGCGGAGGACGCATCGGGGGCGGATCTTTTAGAGCTCCAGCGCCCAGTTACTCATCGCCGAGCCGCACTTACGCGCCGTCGGGAGGCGGTTACTACCCGGGCGGTGGCTTTGGGGGCGGCTTCGGTTTCCCGTTCTTGCTGCCGTTTTTTGGCTTTGGGGGCGGGTTTGGCGGCCTGTTCTCGATTTTGATTTTTATCTCGATCGCTAATTTTCTCGTCCAAAGCTTCCGCCGCGCCGGGGGAGGAACTGACGAACTCGGCAACAGCGCCCCCACTACCACCGTATCTGTCGCCCGCTTGCAAGTCGGTTTGCTAGCAGAGGCCCGCGGTTTGCAAGCCGAACTCGATTCCTTAGCGCAAAAAGCGGATACCGATACAGCGGTCGGTCGCGCTCAAGTGCTGCAAGAATCGACTCTGGCGCTGCTGCGGCATCCTGAATACTGGGTTTACGCCGGCGCTGAATCTGTGCAAACTCGCTTGGAAGCAGCCGAAGCTAAGTTTAATCAATTTTCTTTGGCAGAACGCAGTAAATTTACAGAAGAAACGCTCTCGAATTATAACAACCAGCTCCGGCAAGCAGGGAGCAGCAATATCCTGCCAGGTTTGCAGGAAAATGGGGCGCTGGTTGCCTCTGATTTGAATTCAGATCCCGGGGAATTTATTGTGGTGACGGTGATTGTCGGTACTCAGGGTAAACTGCAATTGCCAGCAGTGAAAAACTCTGAAGATTTGCGCCAAGCTTTGCGCCAGATTGGGGGAGTATCGAGCGAGCAGTTGCTGGCGGTTGAGGTGCTGTGGACTCCTCAAGCCAACGGGGACACTCTGACTGCTGACGATATGTTGGCCGGCTATCCTGATTTGCGATCGATTTAGCGAGCAAAACTGGGCGCGGAACACGGTCTTCCGCGCCCGATCCCGTACCAAAACCGTGCGGAGGAACCCGATTGCTTTTGAGACGGGCATTTTACAGGATTTTTTAGAGGCCGATCGAGTAAAAAAAGATTGTTCAACAAATGCTAGTATTGAGAGATTATTATTCAGCGTGATTCATTTGCTATTGGCAAGGTCTGCCCTAGAAGCGTTTTGCCAAGAAGTTAGGCAGGATAAAAAAACTGTATTGAGCGAGGAGTAACTGCTGCGGAAGAAGTTGCGACCGCGCCCCCTCTTAATTTTATATAAAAAAGAAGCGATCGGGAGCTAAACTTATGGCCGACAGCAGCAGAAAAAAAGCACTTTTCATTTTGAGCCAGTTAAATAATGACGATATCGACTGGATCGTCCAAAAAGGCAAAAAGGAAGTTCTAGATCCGGGCGCGATTTTGATCCACGAAGGGAGACAGATAGATGCGCTATACATTGTTTTGAAGGGAAGTTTGACCGTTTCGATCGAAGCGGATCAGACTAAAGAACTTGCTAAAATAGCCAGCGGAGAACTGGTTGGAGAAGTTTCTTTCATTGATACTCGTCCTCCTTTGGCAACGGTGAAGGCGATCGCAGAAACTCACTTGCTGGCAATTCCTAGGCGGCAGTTAGTAATCAAACTTCAACACGATATGGGGTTTGCTTCCCGCTTTTATTATGGAATTTCACTATGTCTGGCAGACCGGATGCGCGGTACGATCAGACATATAGAATACGGTCGCAATATTGAATTGGCTCAACCGGAGTTAGATCGGGAGGATATTAATCCGAACATCATGGAAAATTTGGCTCTAGCTGAGGCTAAGTTTAATTGGCTGAGGGAAAATGTTAGGGCTTGATTAATTTTAAGGCGATCGTTTTTGAGTGGGGAGTGAAAACTGGCCCATGGATACGGTAATTTATCTATGTAAAATCTTAAGTCTAAAAACAGAAGTCGAAAGCAAAATAGGGGCTGGTTTTACCGGAAATCTCGATCGACAACTGCCGGATATAAAACCAGCCCCTTTGCTTTGCAGTTGCAGTCTCGCTCGCTGAAACGCAACTACCAACCAGACAGCCTAGATAATTCCCGGCCCTTTAGTGCGGGCGTCTTCTTCATTTGTTAGTTTTCCTTCTTCGCCTTTTTTATCTTTGATTTCTGCGAGAATTCGAGCGCGTTCTTGGGCTTCGGCTTCCTCTTTTGCTCTCAAATCGCCCGGTTCGTTGACGTACATTTCCGGTTCGATCGCGTAATTGTTAACTAGACCTTCCTTGTCTACTGTATAACCATCTGTGGTGTGAATGCTTTCGTCATCGGTTTGGTCATCAGTTTTTGCACTTTTCTGCTTCCCTTCGGTGGTAGCGTGCATGAAGTTAGCGCCTTCGCGTTCTTGCCGCGCTGCTGTCTCCGCAGGAGTAATGCCCCTGTCGTAGTGGGGGGCTTGCATATTAGCTTCTATTTCTTCGTCCGCCGGTGTTGACTTGCTAATTTGTTCGTCGGGCGGTGTGGGTTGGCGATTAGTCATGATTGATTCCTGAGTTATCTTTTCAAAAAGGTCTTTCGCTGATGTTTAAATATTAAGTGTAAGCTAACTCATTAACAAACTATCTTTGGTTATAGTTTGCGAGAAATTCCTGCGATCCCCAATACATTTAGTGAGTCTTCCTCAAGACAGATAAATTTCTCTTTTTATTGAAACTTTCACATTTTGCGACTCTTTGACATCTATCTAAAGAAAGATAATATCTTTTCAGGTCAATTACCTCTAATCAAAGGGTTTGCAGTGAGGACTTTGGTCTTCAGATTTTTATCAGGACTAAAGTTCTCACTACGAACCAATGTTACTGCGGTTGTTTGACCGGAGATAATAGGACTTCAAGATTCTTTAAAGAAGCGGATGATTTCGCGAACGTGGTTGAGAAATTGTCCGTCATCGGTGAGTTGGGCGATCGCACTTTCTGCATTTCTTGCCAGTGCAGTGTGTTCTGCCTGATTTGTCGATCGGAAATTTTCCAGTGATGCTGCTAGTCGAGTTAATTCTCTTCTAGTCGCTTCCTGCTGCCGCTCTTGTACAGCTACCCAAGAATTCGGATCGTTAGAATTGAATCTAGCTTCCAAATTTTGAAGGGTTGATTCTAACTTGGCGAAGCGGGTGCGGAGTTCGAGAATATCTTCGCGGGGATGCAAAAATTGACTGCGAATCATTGTCAGCCGCGCCGCTAAATACTGATAACCTCTAATCGCGGGGCGCAGTATAGTTAACAGCAGCGCTGCACCGGAACTCAGATAGCCAACAGCGCTAATTCCGGCGGCTGCTAGGGCGTAAAGTGCGATCGCGCTCAAGAGGTGAAGTCCGAGAGCAACCCACAAGGAACGGCTAGCTAATAATTTAACATATTTGACTTGTTTCTCATCTACTGCAATCCCTTTTGCTATTGATTCTGCAGCTTGCGCTAAAACTTCTTTAGCTTCAAAATGGATATTCCAGGGAACTGTAACTATCAACAACAGCCATTCAAAACTAGCAATGGCAATTACCCAATCGATGAAGCTGCCGGCGGGGATGTGCAGCCATTGCAGAATGGCAAAAACTAGCAGCAAAAATATACCTGTGACGGCACCAAAACCTGCGAAAGTGTAATACATGGCGATCGCCCTTGCGAAATGTTGTTTTGATTGTGTGTGCGTTCCCGGGGTTAGGTGCAAAGGATGTGACAGTTACGAAAGCTTCATATTAAACTGGATTTGCAGCCGCTGCGATCGCCCTGTTGGTATGTAAAAATAATGTGACAGTTAAAAAAGTTTCATATTAAACTAAGAAAACTCGACTTTTAAATTCTAACTTCTGCACATACCAAAAATGGTAAAAATATAGTTGTCAGGGGTTCAACTTGAGAAATAGTGAGTAGGTTAATTTGAAATTTAGGTTCGCTAATGGCTTTGCAAAGCAGCAGAAACACCTGCGGCTGAGATAAACTGATTGGGAGGTTGAGCGCGGGTGCTGTCAGTTGCTTCCTTCTGAGATGTTGCACCATTCTCAATAAGCTTTTTATGGGTGGCGTCGGAGCAACGGCCTACAATAAAATTCAGTCTTCGCTTCACTGGCCGTCGGGCTTTTTAAGCGAGAATGGTGCAAGATGTGAGTTCTATGCAACCTTGACACCACTACTGCAACCTGTCAACAGTTAGAGCAAAATAGATCCAATTTAAGCGCAGCCTGTCCCAGATTCATTAACTGCGCGTCTACAATCTAAAATCAACAGTCAGCAGCAAGGACAAACCGATGGCAAACTCAACTATTGGTCTAGAAAATCAACTTTACGATTATCTGCTATCTATTTCTCTGCGCGAGCCAGATATTCTTCAGAAACTACGGGAAGAAACTGCTAAGCATCCTATGGGTATGATGCAGATAGCTCCCGAACAAGGTCAGTTTATGGAGATGCTGGTGCAGCTTATGGGAGCGACCAAAACCATAGAAATTGGCGTTTTTACTGGTTATAGCTCGCTGTGCGTAGCTTTGGCGCTGCCTTTAAACGGTCAGATTATTGCTTGCGATGTCAGCGAGGAATATACTGCGATCGCGCGACGCTATTGGGAAGCTGCGGGCGTTGCTAATAAAATTTCTTTGCAGTTGGGCCCAGCAATAAATACTCTCGACAAACTAATAGCTGAGGGACAAGCTGGAACCTTTGATTTTGCCTTCATCGACGCGGATAAAGAAAATTATGAGGCTTATTTTGAGCGATCGCTGCAACTTGTACGCAATGGCGGTTTAATTGTAATTGACAACGTTCTGTGGTCTGGACGAGTTGCTGACCCTCAAGTACAAGACGAAAGCACCCTAGCCATTCGTACTTTTAACGACAAATTGCGCAAAGATCCCAGAGTTACTCTCAGTGTTGTCCCCATTGCTGACGGGCTGACTTTGGCATTGAAACGCCGCTGGGCTACTATGATGGAACCCGAACATCATAATTAAAGAATTGTTTGCGGTTTGCGGTTCTTTTTAAAATTGCCACAAACTGCTAATTATTCAAGAATATACAACTAAGTTTTATATATAGAGTCAGGTGCGAATTGCGTACCCTAGCAACTCAAAACTATAGAGTAAGGTGCGCATTGCGCACCCTACAGAATAATGTATTTTTTAGTTAATCAGAGGCGCAAATGCTGGGTTCAAATTTACAGGTTAAAATACCGATTCACGAAACTTTTCAGTGTACTGTTCAAGGCGAAGGTTACTGGACGGGGACTTTAGTTGATTTTATCAGATTGGCCGGTTGCCCTGTGCGGTGTCCTTGGTGCGACACCGGTTATGCCAATGGGGGCAAAGGTTTGCCGTCTGTACCGCAGTCGATCGCACAATTGCTCGCTCAATTGCAGTCTCCGAGAGTGGTAATTACTGGCGGCGAACCTTTCATTCACCAAAATTTGCCTGAGTTAGTTGAAGCTTTGTTAGAAGCTGACAAGCAGGTGAGTATTGAAACTTCCGGCGCCTGCTGGCTGGATGTTTCCCCGCAGGCTTGGATTACTCTTTCTCCTAAGGAACACGTCAATCCTAAATATCCGGTGCAAGAGATTTTTTGGACTAGAGCTAATGAAATTAAGTTGGTGATTAGCACTGGCGAAGAAGTTAAATTTTATCACAAGCATTTGGAAAATAATGTGAATATTCCGGTTTTTTTGCAACCTGAATGGAACTCACAAAAATCAGCAATTCCCATTATCTTGGAATTGCTCAAACAAAATCATAGTTACAGGCTATCTTTGCAAACTCACAAGTTTATTGGCGTGCAATAATTTGATTGTTTAGGCCGAGCTATTCGTCAGGTGGGCGGTGCAGAATGGGGATTGCATCGCCTTACAATCTTTGGAAATATGTGCGCTATAATTAAAGCAGCAATTTATGATAATTTGAACGTAATGGAAACAGCTACGGAAACCCTAATGGGAAAAGTTAACACAACCCTAGTAATTACGAATCGGCTGGATGAAGGGAAAGCCGAAGATGGTCTAATTCCAATTGAGCAAATCCGGTCTGTAATGCTAGAAAATGTTTTGGTGGATACAGGCGGGACTACTTTGTGTTTGCCTAAAGATGTCATCGCCAGACTGGGTTTGAAAATCCTCAAGCAAGTAGTTGTGGAAACAGCGACGGGCATTAGTGAGGCGAGGATTTTTCAAGATGCCAAGATTTCTCTGTGCGGCCGCGAAGGGACTTTTGAGTGTTTGGAATTGCCCGAGGGGAAAACGCCACTTTTAGGGGTGATTCCGATGGAAGCGTTGGGAATTGAAATTGATTTGAAAAATCAAAAATTGAAGGTTTTGCCCGACGGGCCGACGGAAACCTATTTGACAATTCTTTGATATTCTTGAGTTTGGATGCCACCTATTCCAAAGGCAGCGCTAAGATGGTTAAGCACTGTTTTGCACTACTCTCATGTCCCAACGCGCCGAAACCTCACATAGCCAGCCAAGTGCATCCCACAACGGGCATAATGTGACGACTTCTAACTCCAACAGCCAAAATACAATTCGGATTCGCGGTGCGAGACAGCACAACCTCAAGAATATCGATCTGGAACTGCCGCGCGATCGACTGATTGTTTTTACTGGTGTCTCCGGTTCTGGTAAATCTTCCCTCGCTTTCGATACAATTTTTGCCGAGGGACAGCGCCGCTACGTGGAGTCTCTCAGCGCCTACGCGCGCCAGTTTTTGGGACAGTTGGACAAACCGGATGTGGACGCGATCGAAGGCTTGAGTCCGGCTATTTCGATCGACCAAAAGTCAACTTCTCATAACCCGCGATCGACTGTGGGCACAGTTACAGAAATTTACGATTATCTCAGATTGCTCTACGGCAGAGCCGGCGAACCGCACTGTCCGATTTGCGATCGCTGCATTGCGCCGCAGACAATTGATGAAATGTGCGATCGAGTCATGGCACTTCCCGACGGCACTCGCTTTCACCTTCTGGCACCAGTTGTGCGCGGAAAAAAAGGCACTCACCGCAAATTATTGTCGAGTATAGCTGCGGAAGGATTTATCCGCGTCAAAGTTGACGGAGAAATTTTAGAACTTTCGGAAAATATCGAATTAGATAAAAATCATACGCACAATATTGAGATAGTTGTCGATCGGTTAATTAAAAAACCCGGTTTAGAAGAACGTTTAGTTGATTCTCTGGCAACTTGTTTGCGCCATTCTGAGGGGATTGCGATAATTGAAGAGTTACCGAGTGATGAAAATTCCCAACCACAGGGGCCGATCGTATTTTCTGAAAACTTTGCTTGTCCCGAACACGGCGCAGTAATGGAAGAACTTTCCCCCCGGTTATTTTCGTTTAACTCGCCTTACGGCGCGTGCCAGAACTGCCACGGTTTGGGGAGTTTGCGGACTTTTGCGCCGGAGTTGGTAATTCCCGACGAGAAAGCGCCTCTTTATTGTGCGATCGCGCCTTGGTCTGACAAAGACAATTCTTATTATCTTTCTTTGCTTTGCAGTATTGCTGATACTTGCGGGTTTGATATCGACACTCCTTGGTATCGATTAAAGCCCGAACACCAGCGGGTGATTTTGTACGGCAATGAGTCCAAGGGTAATTCTGAAAGTAAGAAGCGAGAGGGCAACACCACCGATTTGAGAAGAGATTTTAAGGGCGTAATTTCCATGTTGCAGCGCCAGTACGACGATACTGGTTC
>JAICRN010000167.1 GCA_025937335.1 Microcoleus sp. TY_ISSM_2_bin.22 | reverse complement strand
TATAAACCAACCCAACTAAAAAAAAGTTTTTACATTCTATTAAAATGGGGAGCGTTTTAAGTTCATTAAATCTCTCACCGACTAAATGACAGGGTTCGACAGCTTGACCGCGCAAATTGAGGCCTGTCTGGCTAGCTATACTTATATACTGTACAGCCATTTCAAGTTGAGATTGCTCCATTAGTTTCATATATTTCCCAGTCTCCTGGTCCACCAAATCAAGAGGCTCTCCTATCGACAGTTTGTTTAAGCAATATGCACCTATAGCATAACCAGCAAATTCCAACTCTCCAGTTTCCATCCCAGTTTTAAAACCTTCTTTGAGATCGCCTAATCCTGACTTTAGAGCGGCTTTCCAGTGGTGAATAAAAGAACCAAATGTTGCATAAACTCTACTTTTGATTGAACGGGAGGGAAATTTGTCTAACAGCCTAATTGCGAGTTGACCGAATTGGTATGCCAAACTAATGTCCCCTAACTTGCACATAACTACGCCATAATAAACGTAGGCAATACTTGCATAAGGCGAATTACCGTATTTAATACACAGCTTGACCATCCTAAATGCCAGCAGCGGTATCAGTGGGGGTTTTGCCTGAATAGCACTGCTGAGAATCCCTGATAAAATCCGCATGGCTGCTTGTTTTTCGGGATCAATCATTTCTGGCAAGTTAGCTAAATCCTCAATTCGTTTCAATCCCAAGCTCAGTTTGGTATTACTCAGTCCCGCCATAATATGTAGCGCGTGGGGATTTTGAGGAAAAGAAATGCCTAACAGTTTCAGCACTTCCAGTCCTGTGTTGAGGGCTTCTACCACTCTATTTTGAGCGTTATAAGACTGGATTTGAAGTTCATAAACATTCACTTTTTCGAGTAAAGTTTTAGCTTTTTGCAGTACAATATCAACCAGATTTCTTGAATCTTCATAGTTGATGTTTAAGTATTCAGCTTCGGCTGTTGACTCGTAGATTTCTAACGTTAAGTCATAGTGACATTGCCAAGAATCTGCCGGCAATAATTCCATAGCAACCCGCAAATACCTAACAGCAGCTTCATAGGCAGCAGCCGCTTTTGCCTTGCGCCCAGCAGTTAAATTTAATTGTGCCAAGTGAGTTTTTTCTGACTGTTGGCTAATCGTGTCAATTCCGACATTCAATTGATTGACAATATCAAAGATGTTTTCTTCTAGCTTGTCTGGTGGAGTATTCTGTAACAGTAATTGACCGATTTTTAAATGGGTGGATTGCTTTTGATCTTCTGGAATTAGCGAATATGCGGCTTGCTGAACGCGATCGTGCAAAAATTTGTAACTAACCCGCGAAGTGTCTAACTTGAGAGTGATTGATTCGGCTCGATCGAAAACTAAAGGAATGCGATAGGCATCGCTCAAGGGCAGAATTAACCCGGCTTGCAAAGCTGAATAAAGTTCAGTTGCTGTAGTATTAGCTGACTTTTCGCTAACAAGTGACAGCACATCTAGAGCAAATTTATCTCCCACGCAAGCTGCTAGCTTCAACACTTCTTGCGTGGGTGCGGGCAGCTTTTCAATGCGAGAAGCTACCAGTTCCACCACACTTTTATCGGTGATTCCAATGGCTTGGATTTCATCTATACTCCAATACCAGCCACTTTGACTTCCCTCATTTGTAATTTGATTAAATTCAAATTTTAAAAGAGAGTCTTGATAAAGTGCTTGGAGTAATTGGGTCAAGAAAAAAGGATTGCCGCCCGTTTTATTCCAGATTAACTCGGCTAGATTTCTTACTTTTTCTGTGCAAGTGTTAAGTGTTTCAGTGACTAATTCCGTCACATTTTCTAAATCCAGCGGTTGCAACACGATATTGTTGACTATTGTACCAGTTTTTTCAATTTCTTCTACAGTCTGGATTAAGGGGTGGGTCGGACTAACTTCATTGTCTCGATAGGCACCGATTAGCAACAAATATTCTTGGTCAGGGTCAGTTATCAGTATTTGCATCAACTTTAATGTTGCTGAATCTGCCCACTGCAAATCGTCTAAAAAGATAACTAGGGGGTGTTCTTTTTGGGCGAAAACGCGAATAAATTCTTTGAATACCCGATTGAATCGATTTTGGGATTCTAGGGGGGCGAGTTGTGGGACTTCTGGCTGTTTGCCGATGATTAATTCAACTTTTGGAATTACGTCGGCAATTACTTGGCCGTCTGTTCCCACTGCTGTTAAAATTTTAGTGCGCCATATTTCTAATGAAAGTGCACTTTCTGTTAGCAATTGCCGCAGCAAGGAGTTAAATGCTTGGATTAATGAGGCATAAGGAATGTTGCGTTTTAATTGGTCAAATTTGCCGCTGATGAAGTAACCTTTTGACCGGGTAATGGGTTTGCTAACTTCGTTGACTACGGCTGATTTACCGATGCCTGAGTAGCCTGATACTAGCATTAATTCGCTGCTTCCTGATGGGAGCGACTTTTGTTCTAAGGTTGCTGGTTTTTCTAACAAATTGTTGGCTAAACCCCCTCTTACACGTTCAAATGCTGCTAGCAATTCATTAACCTGATTTTCCCGACCGTACAATTTTTGGGGGATTAACAATTGGCTGAGAATATCTAAGCGTCCGGGAATGAAGTCGGCAATTTGTCCGGTGGTTTCTAATTGCTGCCAACAAATTTCTAAGTCAGCTAACAATCCGGCCGCACTTTGATATCTATCTTCGGCATTTTTTGCCATCAATTTCATCAATATCTCAGAAATGGCTACAGGTATTTCTGAATTGATTTGATGGGGATATATTGGTTGAACTGCGATGTGGCTGTAAACTATTTCTAAGGGGTCGTTGCTGTGGAAAGGCAATTTTCCTGTCAGCATTTCATATAATGTGATACCAAGGGAATAAAAGTCTGTGCGGTAGTCGAGGGTGCGGTTCATTCTCCCGGTTTGTTCGGGTGACATATAGGCTAATGTGCCTTCGACTGAGTTGGGATTGTTAAATTGCGGGTTTTCTTTGTTGAGTTTTGTAGCAATGCCGAAGTCGGTGATTTTTACTTGTTTTGTTTGCGAGTTAATTATGATGTTGCTGGGTTTAATGTCTTTGTGAATAATGTGCTGAAAATGCAGGTATTGTAAGGCTTTGACTATTTGGATGGCGATGTTTAAATTTGCTTGCAAGCTCAAGGTTTCTCTTTCCAGCAGTTTGGCGAGGGATTCGCCGCCAAAGTCTTCTAAAACGATTCCTAATCGGTGGTCGAATGTTTCGAGACTAATGGCTTTGACGATTTGTTCGCTGTCTAAATTTTGGCGGATTTGATATTCGTGTTTGAGCCTGGTAATGGCTTCGAGGCTGGGATATTCGGCTTTGAGGACTTTCAGAATTGCTGGGGGCGCGTCTGTCGGTGTTTGTCCGCGATAGACTATTGTTTCGACGCCTTCGTGCAGAGTAGAAGTTATTTGGTATTCTAATAAAGTTAACATCACTTAACTTATAAATTACAGGAGCTAATTCTCGTTAGATTAACACTACTTAATCGTAATTTTGTGTGATTCCGATCGTGTATTTGGCGCTTCCCAATCACACGGAATATACACTAAGTGAAAAGGTGGGCTTGATCGTGGGTGCCAACCAACATCATAAATGTAATATTGGTCTTGTGTGTGAGGTCCGAATGGTTTCGCTGCACCGTTTTTCAGGGGGAGGGGAGCGATCGCACTCCGCCTAAAACAGGAGGGGATGGGAGCGATCGCACTCCGCCTAAAACAGGCATTTGAACGGGCTCTCAATCGGTAACAACCGTAACTTCACAGATGGTAGAAATAGATTCCGGTTCGGGCAAAATACGCACGCGGGCGAATTTTAAACCGCTAACTCCTTGTTGTGATTCTACCGTGCCCGTCTGAACTTTTGGCTCTACCCAACCTTCGCGAGACAAGTAGCGCAAGTATTGCTGATACTCTTCCCACTCCTCCTCGGTGGAATAAACGACAGTCAACATTCCCGACTGGGTAATTCGCTCTTGTGCGTCTTTGTCAACGGCTTTTTCAATCCGCTTTTTGACGAGTTCGTAGCGGATGTCGCGAGTGCCTTTGACATCAAACATTTTTTCGGTATTTTCGTTGTGAAAAATGTCGATCGTGGTATTCTGCACTAAGACTAAATGTGCGAGTTCCATGTTAATTTGAGACTCGGCTTGCAGGCGAAAAACTGTGCGGGCGCAGTCGCAAATTGCTCGCAGTTGTTCGTACCGCAAACTGTGCAGGTGAAACTGGCTAAATTTGGGATCGATCGATTTTCCTACATACATCATGTGATCCATGCCGTCGGTGCATTCGATGTCGCAGTAGTGGGGAAGAATTTGCTGCATTTGTTCTTGCCAGCGGGACCAGGTTTCTTGGAGTTTTGTGCTGATTAGGTTCAGCATTTGGTCGTAGCGGGTACGATCGCTGTAAACGCAGTTGTGTTCGTTTTTACAGGCTGCTCGGTAATCTTCAACTGCTGCCTGAACCCTGGGACCGCACTGCACAAAATAGTCAAAATATACTTCTAAATGCTCGTTTAAATACTCGGCTGCTCGCACCTCCATATCGACTGTTACTTTTTCTTTTAAACGCTGGATGTAGTCGAGCAAGTCGAGCCGCAGTTGCTCGCCGAGGTGGGTAGTTTGTGTTTCGCAAACGGCATCAGCTATGACTAAACCTAAGCGGAATTGTTCGAGCAAATCAGTTTGAATGGCTCGGTTTCTTTCGTCGCTAGAACCGCGAATGTCCGAAATTCCGTACAGCGGATGAACATCAGCAAATACGATTGTTTCTGGGGGTAGTCCCCAACTTCGCCTTTCTGCTTCTTGAGCGAACCGCCACTCGACTGCGGGGTGGATGTTGTGAATGTGGGTAAACCGCTCTTGGATGGCTTGCCGCAGGGCTGCAATGAAGGCAGGAATGAGTTCTTGGGCGTGTTGAGCGTCAATGCCGTTGAAGTGGTTGGGACGATCGCACAACAGCCCCACCACGCCCAAAATCCGCACCCCGCACCCCTCACGGGTGACAGATTTAACTACCAGGGGCACCAGCAGCATCGATCGAGTTCCCATTCTCCGCAAAGTTCGCTCGCACTCGGTTTCGCAGTCCCTGCGCAAGTCGGGCACGTTCCAAACTTGATTTGCTGCTGTGGCCTTCAAAAAGTGAGAAGCTTCTAGGGAGTTCATTGAATAAAGAATCGGCTGCAAATGTTCGCCGTCTTTTGCAACTAATATTTGTACCTGGTCGCCGTCGGGACGCAGCAGCAAAGTGCCGTCAGCATTGAAAAGCGATCGCAAACACCGATCGATTCTCTCAAATTTGTCTGCCTGCAGCATCGAATCTCGATCGATCAATAACTGAGTCAGCCGCCGAATTTGCTCCTGGACGGTGACATCAAAACCTTCTAGCAGCAGCAAACCTTCTACGCGGTAATTATCCAACTGCAATCGATCGGCTAAATTGGCCAGTTGATTCGGCTGCATCAGCCAAGCTTCCCGTTCGGCAACTGACATTGATTTGAAAGGAATATCCGCAAATTCATCTATTTTTGAGTCAATCCGACTAATTTTCAACTGTTCCGAACCGAGCCAAAATTCAATAAATTTGGTTTCTCGGTGTTTGGGATTTTTTACACTCGCCGTGACGGGTTCGTCTAGCACCCGCAAACCGTCGAGGTCAATTTGATAAAAATGCTTCAATACCCAGTGCAAAAGGTGGCGGCGGTACAATTGTTGTAATGTTTTGCCGTCCCCATCCTCGAACAGTTCCAGCAGAAGGATCTCGCTTTCTGCAAACCAACCGTTGTTAGATTGAGTTGCCAAGGAGGTTCCCTCGCAACCGGCCAAGCGACAAAATGCAGCGTTAGCGTAACGCAGGGCAAAAGTTCCCGGTTCCATTACTGCGATTAAAACGCGGCGGTCGCCGAGAAATTGAAACAGTCGCTTTAAATCTTGTTTGCACGTTTTCAAGCGTTCAATTTCAGCAGATTGAGTGGGTACTTGGCCCGCCAAAGCTTCCAGTAGCTGTTCTATACTTGGTTCGCTAGGCAGATTTTTACTGTCTTGCTCTGTTGAGACGATATCTGTCGCTGGCAGTGATTTTACGGAGTTGTTGTTTTGATGGGCAGACGATTTAGGAGTAGACATGAGTAAAACACCTGAAAGCAGTGGATTTTGCCAAATAATGTCAGCGATCGGCGATTATGGCTTTGTCAAGAACTTAGATCCTGTTGGTAAACTTGGTGTGTGGGTATCGGAAACTGGGTTTTTTCTCTGACCGTGGGTTCGCGGGACTTTGACTTTTATTCACAAACAACCTCTCCGTCTCGACGTTATAGGTGATATTAACGTGTTTACCACCTGGTGGGTAACACCCATTATAAGCGGTAGACAGTAGCGGATAGTGTCAGCAACTAATGCTATTTGACTCAGAATCGAGATCTAGAGCAGCTTTGGGTTAAATGAGGCACAGCCGTGGTAATTGGGAATTGGGAATTGGTAATTAATAATTAGTAATTGGCAATTGACAAGCAGGTTAGTTGCCACTAATAAGCAAACAAACTTGCTATATAAATCAAAATATACTTGCTATTTGCCTCGACAAGAATTAACATATGTAAGACAGCTAACAGGATTTTTGGAAGGACATACTTATGGTTTTAACGATTAACAATCTCATCGGTGATCTAACGGGATTTCCTGTATTTGCTGGGGGCGGGCCGCGTTTTTTGGGATTCGCTACACCAGATGAAATTGATGTAGAGGATGGAAATTTAGCGTCTTTTCCCTGGGGAGTTTGGGGACTCGACGGCAACGATACTATAGGAGGTTCGTCGGATTCCAACGAACGTCTTTTAGGAAATAACGGCAATGATATTATCGGCGGTGGTGGCGGAAATGACATAATATACGGCGGGAAAGATGACGATCGCCTGGATGGAAATGAGGGGAACGACGTAGTGAGGGGCGACGCCGGAAATGACCTGATCTTCGGAGGGTTAGGGAACGATATCCTCCGGGGAGGGCAAGGAGATGACGATTTAGACGGCAATGACGGCAACGATTTCTTAGCGGGCGATCGGGGAGTTGACGTGCTCACGGGAGGCTCTGGTGCTGATATCTTTGTGCTCAGAAGCAACGATGAACAATTCGGAGTCAATGGAGCCGATGTCATTACAGATTTTAGGTATGAGGAAGGCGATCGCATCGGTTTGACTGACGGTTTAACAGAACTAGACCTCCTCTTCACTGACAACAATCTGATCGCTTACGACAACGACGGAATTATTGATGATATGGTGATTATCAACCAAAGAGACGGACGGATTTTGGGGATAGTTTTAAACACCAACAGCTTTGAAATTACTGGTTCATTTGAGCAAGCTAGTCCGTTTGCTTTGGCAGTTAACGGTTCTCAATTCCAGTTTTTGGCTTAGTTATTTGTAGCGAATTAGACTGGCGATATATCTAGTTCCTGGTAGGAGACACGGCAGTTTTGCGTAGTAGGACACGGCAGTGCCGTGTCCCTACAGATAGCGGGCAATTTATCTGTATGCCACCGGAATTTTGCAGAATTAATATTAAAACATTTATCCCTTTAGATATTTTTTAGGCTAATCTCAAAGTATAAATTAAAACTCGGGAAAGTATATATGACCCTTGGCACTCACCCTAAATTAACTGCACTCCCGGAACAGCGGTTGATTTTGCCGCTATCAATGACTTGGGAACAGTTCAAAGCTTTGGATTCCTTGCTAGAGTACACTCGCAGTGTTCGCTTGTCTTACCTCGACGGATATGTGGAAATTATGACACTTTCGCCGGAACATGAAACCATTAAATGCCTGCTGGCAGGAATGTTAATTACTTTTTTCCTGGAAAAAGATATTAGTTTTACACCGACAGGGAGTGCTACACTCCAAGGGGAAACAAAAGGCAGCAGCAAGGAACCAGATTTATCTTACTACTTTGGCGAAGATAGACGGCAGCGAGAAACACCCGATTTGGCGATCGAAGTTGTCTTTACTGGCGGAACTATCAACAAACTGGAATACTACCGCAGATTTAACGTAGCGGAAGTTTGGTTTTGGGAAGACGGAGTATTTTCGATTTACCAACTGAACTCGGAGGGTTACGAGCGCGTTTCTCGGAGTATGCTGTTGCCGGATTTGGATCTAGAATTGCTGGGGAGATGCCTGCAAATGTCCGAAGAAAAAGAAGCTTTGAAAGTGTTTAGGGATGCAGTGCGAGCTGGTTAACCTAAAAGATATAGAAATAAAATATGGCCTAGTAATGTCAGCTATGGCGGAAATATACGAAATGTACGAAATGTCATAAAAATCGAAATCATCTGAAAACATCAGGGCTTCTGGTTTTCAGAAATTTTATTTTCATCTATACTATTCGGAGTATTAGGGCTTACGCATTTCGACCAAAGAAACCGGGTTTTTTACCGAATCTGTAGGTGATAACGGGTCTTCTCAGCAAAAAAACCGCTTTCTGGACTCCCATGCGTAAGTCATAAGTATAAAAAATCTTACTCTTCAGCAATCACCTATGAATAGGGATTATTCACGGTTTGATTCCCTCACCAGCATCCTAGCAGGAACAGTAACGGTAGCAGGAATAGTTGTTTTTTCAGCAGCACCACTTTTCGCAAAATGTCCCCAAAAAATTGCCCAAATAGCGATTTTTGTGACAGTTCAAATTAATGGTCAATATTCAAATGGAGTGAGTAGCTTGACTAGATTTATTCTTGCTAAACAAGGCACGAATAACACTGTACTGACAGCTAACCATGTGGTTGATTTCGGTTCTTTTGCTGGTGAAAGTGCAATCGACATTTTTTTTGAAAAATACTTTCTAAAAAATTGAATAAAGATATTACTAAAACAAATTTTATGGCTGTATTAGAGAAAGGTATAGTTTATAATTATCAATTAAATATTGTTGAAAAAATCACAGGCGAGAGTATAACAGTTAATAATAAGCTTAACATTTGTCGTGAAAAAGTGCGACCGCCAAAAAAAAATACCTCAAAACCACCAATAAACAACAAAAAAGCCCCATGGTTTAGGCGAACCAGCGCGAGAAATATTCACAGAAAAAGGTCTAGCCGAATCTGAAAAATGGTCATAATTGATAGACCTTTACCGAGGCAACCCCTTGTGGTTAAATACAGTAGCCGCTGCAATTAAAGACTTATTTAGTGGTAATAATTCTGAATTTTTATCCTATGAGAGCCTAGTTTTAGGAGACTTAGAATATTTATTGCACCAACATTTTCAGCGCTTGTCCGACAGCGAAAAACAAGTAATGTCCTGGTTGGCAAATCAAATCAAAGCAGTCGAAATCTCCAAAAAACCAGCCCTTCTGGAATT
>JAICRN010000205.1 GCA_025937335.1 Microcoleus sp. TY_ISSM_2_bin.22 | reverse complement strand
TATTTGGGTGGCTGTACCGAACGCTGACTGCGAATCGGCGCGCCTGCTTGGCTGGCGGTGGCACAGCACTTATTTCCCGCGCAACATCATACAATTCACTTCCAAAACTCTGAGTAAAGCTGGAGAAGTTGCTGGTTTGGAAATTCGGCGACAGTCCACTTATTCTGTTCCAGAAGCGGTGGCTTTTTCGCTTTGTTTGCGGTGGCGTCATCGCTGGTTTATACCGCACAAAATTTCCAGCCGCTTGCTGTCGCAAAACTATCTCAAGCGGGTGGCGCAGGAATTGGACTCGCGCGACGAAGGCGAGGCAATTTTAATGGAATTCTGTCACCCTCAAAGCCTGGATTAAGGCGTTTTGAGCAAAAATATTCGATTTGAAATTTGAGATTTGAGATTTGGGATTTGAGATTGACTGCACGTGGGCGGCTCAAAATCTCAAATCTTTTTTTTTTTCGCATCTGTTAAAACTTCAAAATTGGCGTTTGGCAGTTGTGCTGTCTTTGGTGTTGGCTATACTGGGAAAGAGCGAACTCTGGACTTATATCAAATCCAACGAAAACCTCCTGTTATCCTGAAACCCAAGCCGACATAGGGTTTTGTGTGTGTAGCGGGATTGTTTCAACTAGGGAGGTGTGTACTGTTGGTATGATGAATCACTGTTTCAGATTGCGATTCGGCTGACAACCAACGCCACCATCTATAGCAAAAGCCAAAAACAACTGTGTCAAAACCCAAGCATATAGTTTTAACATCCCATCCCGACAGATCTGGCACAAAACCTCATCCCATTTACTGGGGAGAAATCGATCCCCTGAAACGGGGGCCTGTGATTGGCAGCCTCAGCAAATCGTCTCACCGGAATGCGATCGGCACTCATTCGGGTTCTTACTCTGTTTATCGCGCGCTAGCAGTTGCTTCCGGCGCACTCCAAGCAGATCACCGCCCCGATTTTACCAACACGTCTCCGGCAGCACACATCGGGCCGCACCCGAGTTGGGGCGATCGCGATTTGATTGTTTCTCTCGATCCCTTTGGAGGCTTGGTCAGCGAAATTTATACTTCTTTTTTACAGCAGGGATACGATATTCGACCGACAATTGCTGTAACTAAAGCTCACATTAATATGCCGGAATTGCAAGATGCCATCGCTAAAAATCGAGTAAAAATTGATGGCAAAATAGTCAAAGAAGGCGGCAATTTAGCAGTAACTAAAATTGCGATCGACCCGGTTTGGTATTTGCCGGGAATTGCTCGGCGGATCGGCGCCCAAGAAAGCGTTCTTCGCCGTGTTCTGTTCGAGCAAACAGGCGGAATGTTCTCGGATTTAGTGACGCGGCCTGACTTGCACGTTTTCTTGCCGCCAATTGGCGGAACTACGATTTATATCATTGGCGATGTCGCGAATATTTCTGACCCGGACAAGCAGTTGGCGGTACGGGTACACGATGAATGCAACGGTTCAGATGTCTTCAGTTCCGATATCTGCACTTGCCGCCCTTATTTGGTACACGGGATTGAAATTTGCATCCAAACTGCACAATCCGGCGG
The DNA here is from genome assembly GCA_025937335.1 of Microcoleus sp. TY_ISSM_2_bin.22. Classification (GTDB taxonomy): domain Bacteria; phylum Cyanobacteriota; class Cyanobacteriia; order Cyanobacteriales; family Microcoleaceae; genus Microcoleus. Next base: position 7,016 of record JAICRN010000205.1, on the reverse strand, counting down.
TTCTGGGGTAATTGTTTACTTCCGCAAGGAAGGGAGAGCTTTGGGGGAAGTGACTAAGTTTTTGGTGTACAATGCCAGAAAACGGCAGGAAGGGGGCGATCGAGCTGATGCCTATTTTGCTCGCACTGAATGTGTTGCGGGAGTTCAAGATATGCGGTTTCAAGAACTAATGCCAGACGTGCTGCACTGGTTGGGGATCTCTCGCATTGACAGTTTAGTTTCTATGAGCGATATGAAATACAATGCGATTATCAATTCTGGCATTCAGGTGGTCGATCGCATCCCCATTCCTGAAGATTGGATTCCCGCAGACGCACAAGTCGAAATTGTCGCCAAAAAAGCCGCCGGCTACTACACGCTAGACCCTGTGCCAAATGCTACAATTCTTGCAGAAGCGATCGGACGCGATTTAGGAGATTGAGAGGGCCAAGACGCGATCGGACGCGAACTATCGCGTCTCGGTCACATAAATTTATTGCTGGTTTTTGATCAGTCAGGGTAGGTTATGGCTAATTTGCGTTCTACTGTGATCGTAAAAACAGATATTTGCGGATATACCGCCAGAGTAAAAAAATTATCTCAGTCGGACTTAAGTAGTTTGTTAAACGAGCATAAAAATTTTATTTCAGATATTAGCACCAGAAATGAAGGAAGCGTGATTAAAGGGGAGGGTGATTCATTTTGGATGATTTTTCCCAGTGTCACAGCCGCGGCTGTGGCTGCGATCGAAATGCAGCAAGAATTGAGAGCGCAACAATCTAGCAAGGCGAACGACGAACGATTGGCTATCCGCGTGTCGATTACATTAGGAGATGTCTTGCATCAAGATAAAGATATCTTTGGCGATACGGTAAATTTAACAGCGCGTATAGAATCAGTAACTCCGCCGGATGAAATATATTTGTCGCAAGCAGCATGGCTGGCGCTCAACAAAGCAGAAGTGCAAACATCTTTTGTCAACGAGTTTTCTTTGAAAGGGATGAGCGAACCTGAAAAAGTATACAAAGTTGACCAAAGTTACAAAACGCGAATTATAAAAAATCAAGCAATAATTAAAGCAGATTTGAGAGGTTTTATTGCTTATCAAGAATCGAATTCTATCAAAGATGTGGAATATTTGCTCACCAACTTTGATACTTTTGAAAAAACAATTTGCGAAGAATACGGCGGCACAATTCGGAGTATTGTTGGCGATTCGCATTTGTTGACTTTCCCGGAATCTCATTCAGCCTTAGCAGCAATGGAAAGTCTGTGCGAGAATTGGAAACTTTTTATTCACGCCAATCAAATACCTTGCGGATTGTCGGTGGGAGTTGCTAAGGGAAATTTATATATATTTCGGTCTTGCACTTATGGAAAAGATATTAACATAGCCGACAGGCTGGAAGATTTAAGTAAAATAGTAACTCCGGGTAGAGAACGAAATTCAGTCATAGTTTCCGATAAAATAAAACGCGAAGTCAGCGGCTCGAAGTGGGAATATAAGCTGATAAAAATCGATAAAAATGCGATTTTAGATAATCTTTTAGATTACAGTCAGTTTGACTTTTTTCAAGAAAACGATGTTTACCGGTGTTTGGTAGTATGAAGTTGGGCAATAGTGAACTTGAGACTGTAGAATATCTGAGAACGCCGGCTGCTATTCGTCAAAAGTGCGATCGGCTTTTTAATTTAGCCCGCCTTGACAAACTCCGCTACTTCCGCGTCGATTTATCCCAACTCGACAAAGCAGCAAATTATGTAATTGACACGACGCGCCAACAGTATCCCGATTTTAACATTCCCTTTCACAGTCGCTGGCGGCATTTTGAAGCCGACAACCTGCCGCGACTCGCGGAATTGGATGCAGCTTTAGCAGAATTTGCACTCATAGAGCAAGCTAAAATCAAATTTGATTTAGCAATTGTCAGCGTTTTGCTCGATGCCGGTGCTGGTGCAGATTGGCAGTATTGCGAATCCGAAAGCGGGCAGGTTTACCGCCGTTCTGAAGGGTTAGCAATAGCCAGCTTGCGGATGTTTTGTCAAGGTGTTTTTTCCAGCAATCCCGATTTTCCTTGGCAAGCTGATTATCGCGGACTTTCTCAATTAAAACTTGAAACCTTAGCTGCTGGATTTCAGGTAAGTCCAGACAATCCGCTAGTTGGTTTAACAGGCAGATTAGAATTATTGCAGCGTTTGGGAAATGCGATTTGCCAGCATCCATTATTATTTGGCAGCGAAAACCCGCGTCCCGGCAATTTGGCAAAATACTTGCTCGACAGTCGGGTTTCTGGAGACAAAACTGTGAAGGCTTCAGAAGTGTTGAGCGCTGTTTTGAGAGGTTTTGGGGAAATTTGGCCGGGAAGATATGCAATTGGTGGAGTTAATTTAGGCGATGTTTGGCGGCATCGGGCCTTAACAGGAGAAAATCTGGGAGATGAATTCGTGCCGTTTCACAAACTATCGCAGTGGTTGACTTATTCGCTGTTGGAACCGCTGCAAGAACTTGGTTTAGAAGTCGCCGGATTGGATGAGTTAACGGGATTGCCGGAGTACCGCAACGGCGGTTTGTGTTTGGATATCGGGCTGCTGCAGGCAAAAGATTCGGCTATTTTTGAACAGAGTTACTTGCCGGGTTCGGAAGTTATAGTGGAATGGCGATCGCTGACTGTGAATCTTTTAGATAAAATTGCCGCAGCTATTCGAGAAAAGCTGCATTTGAGTGCGACAGAATTGCCGCTGGTGAAGATTTTGCAAGGAGGAACTTGGGCGGCGGGACGGAAAATTGCGGCAGAATTGAGGGCTGGTGGAGTGCCGCCAATTCAGATTGAAAGTGACGGCACCGTGTTTTAGGGGGAAGACGGCTATAGCGGCGAAGCTGAGCGCAAAAGAAGGAAGAGGGAAAATTATTCCCTCTTCCAACTTAAAACTCAAAATTCAAAATTTAAACCTGAAAACTATACCTCACACTACACTCCCACAAGCTGCTTAGCGGCAAGTGCGATATTTGACGTGATAAACTAAGCCGCGATGAGCCAAATCGAAGGAGTCAACGGTGGCCATGCCGGCACCGCGGGCTGTCATCGCAGCATTTACTCGCATATTTACACTGTCGCCGCAGCGAGACCAAACATTAGCTACAGTGGCTAAGCTATCTCGAACATTGTAGTTAGTTTCGCCACTGAAATTCCGATTAAAAATGGGGCCGCGGGTTCCAGCGAAAAAGTATTCTGCTCGCAGGTTGCCTGTGGTTTTCGGAGCAACGTAGCCGCGGTAATCAGCATCGTAGATAGAAATTTGGTAGCCTTGGGGTACTTTGATGGGAATGCTCAGATTGCAACTTTTCCGGCTTTCTGTTGAAACATTTCCCTGGGCTGCAAACTTATCAAATAAGATGGTGAGTTCTTGACCGTCGGGGCTGACGCTGACGCTGGCGGAGCGATCTGGGCAACCGCTACCGCCGTAGCTTGCACCTAAAATTTGAACGGCAGGATTAGCCAAGGCGGGGCTGATAGAAGCAGTCATTAATGCCGTAGCTAGCAATAGTTTTACAAACTTCATGGATGTTCTCCTTAATAAGTTCAGTTGTGTGTTAGGAGCACCCTAAAAAAATGGAACTGAATATAGGTAATGTTTTTTACACTTGGATATGACCGCCTTCACGTTGAAAGATGAAAAGCCAGTCAAGCCAAGCTTACGACCTCATGTGGAGTTCCCGTTCAGGTTTTTTCGATTAGTGAATTAACCGAAAAAAAATATTTTCTGCTGATACTTCTTAAGATTCATATCTGTTGGTGAAAGTTCCGGAAAATTCCGGTGCCTGAATCCGGATCTTTGTTATTGGGCTTGGACGAAGTGCAAGACAGCTAGACCAGTCGGGAGGCTTTTGGGCCCGGATCTGCGTTCTCAGGAAGAGCGGGGGAAGGAGAGGAAACGAGAAAATGACATACTTGTAATTTTCAAACCTGGCATTAGTTAGTGTCGCGCTGCGCAGATGAAAGGCAAGTCTAGGAACGAAGTTTATTGGTGCGGTATTCGTATTTTCAATAGGGGTTTGATATAAGTAGTGCTGGACGCAGGGGTGAGAGAAACCTAGTTTTTTTCGTGTCAAGAGTGCGTCCCAGACTGATAAGGTAGAATAAAGCAGATTAATTGTTTAAAAAAATGAGTGCTAAAGTTACTGTCATCGACCATCCTTTGATACAGCACAAGTTAACTCTCATGCGGGAAACTCAAACGAGCACGGCGAAATTTCGCCAACTGCTGAAAGAGATTGGAATGCTGCTAGCCTATGAAGTGACGCGAGATTTGCCGCTAAAATACGAACAAATAGAAACGCCGATCGCCAAAATGAATGCACCGGTTCTGGCAGCAGAAAAGAAAATTGTTATTATTTCGATTATGCGCGCCGGTCAGGGACTGTTAGATAGTATTTTAGAACTGATTCCGTCAGCGAGGGTAGGACATATTGGTTTGTACCGCGATCCGATAACTCGGATGGCGATCGAATATTATTTCAAAGTTCCCCAGGATATCGAACAGCGAGATGTTTTAATTGTCGATCCGATGTTGGCTACTGGTAATTCAGCAGTCGCGGCAGTGGATAGGCTGAAAGAAGTTAATCCGAAGTCTATTAAATTTTTGTGCTTGCTAGCGGCACCGGAGGGAGTGGGGCACTTTCACGAACAGCACCCTGACGTGCAGATTTATACGGCGGCAGTTGACGAGTGTTTGGACGAGCACGGCTATATTGTACCCGGACTGGGAGATGCGGGCGATCGACTTTACGGCACTATGTGAATTCAATAAAATTATTTTCTGCGGTATATGCCAATACATTCATTAAAAAATAAGTTGACTAACATAACTATTGGTTTGATCTTGCCATACAATCTAAATTGTAACATTTTAATGTCAGGAAAAACCTATACATAGCAATGGTTGTAGGATTTTTTTTACATTAAATTCGGAAACTGCATTGTGGAGATGTATTTACTGCATTTTATGGCTAACTTCTCTGCCTTTAGTGTAACTAATAGCAGGAATTAGTTCATAAAATAGATGTATGACACTAACCGTTTGCGATCGACTACTAACATTTTTTGGACGAGGAAAAAAACAATGGAGACTACAGCACAGAAAGAAGCCCCCGATCAGCCTGTTGAGGCAGTGAAAATTAACAATATCAACAGTTTGGAGTTTGAGCTTTGGGCTAAAGCGGTGAAACGGCAGATGATTGCAGCACTCTCTAAAAAGGGCGCGCTTTGACATCTCTGAGTTTTTTGTGCGCAAGTGGCGTTAATTCAATTAACAAAATTTTTGTCTGCATTGTTGTCCAAGAGCGATAAGTGGGGAGGGGAAGAGTTTTGAGATTGCGCCTCTCGACGAGTTGCGGAAGGGGGAGAAGAAAGCATTTTCCTGGTTCCTAGTTTTGGACGCACGGGTGGAAGGAAACCGGGTTTTTTTACGAAAATACTTCTGTTGCAATCGGCAGAAACGGTAAAAAAACCGGGTTTCTTCGTGTCAAGAGTGCGTCTAGAAATGTTCCCTCTGCCAAATGCTTTGGGTCAGATCACGATCGCCTGTCAACCGCCGCTAGCAAGCGCAGACTTCCGTCTTGAACCTGCACGGCTTTCACCGTTCCTACAGCGACTCTTTGTTGACCGTTAGCCATGGCTACCTCAATCTTAATTTTGGGGTCAGCCTGCAATCCCAGTCGCCCCCAGAGCCACTTGACTTGAGTAGCAGGAAAAGAGCGCACTTCTACGTCTGAAAAGGGCGAATTAACCCAGCGGCTGCCGTCGTAAAAACTCGCTACCTGCACCTGATACCAAACTTGTTGTCCTGCCAATTTTAACTCGTTTTTCGGTTCTGGTTCCAGCCACTCAGCGGGATTGATACTGCTAATTAAAGTAGCAGAACCCATAATTTGACTCTTGTGGTTTTCTAAACTTTCAGCCTTAGAAACTGCTTCCTCAAGTTTATTGACTAAATTCCGAATTCGAGTTCTTGTTTCGCTGTCAGTATCTGATTGCTGGTCGAGCCAATTCATCGCCTCGCGAGTTCCGTCTTGAGACGCTACAATGAGCGCGCCCCAAGCCTTGACATCGGCGTCAGCGGAATTTACTCTCAAGGCGGCGTCTATGCGGTTCCAGATCCGCCCGCCGTCATTTTTGAGGGTTGTGGCAATTTCGTGACTGTTGCTCGGATCGGCTTCAAATACTTGCAAAGCTTCGCTCCAGCGGCCGTCGATCAATTCTGCGAGAACTTGTTGACCGGGACTGGCCCAAGATGCGATCGCCTGAGCCCGAGTAATTTTAGCGTGAAATTCGATCGTTTCTAGCTGAGCTTGCGCGACTGCGGGCCAATTTTTGCCGGCTTTTCCCTTCGCCACACGCATGACATTTAATGCTGGAGACCACAGCCCGCTTTTGGCAAGTCGGAGCCCATTTTTGTAAGTCTCGTCATTGAAGGCAATTTCTTCTAAAGAAATCGCCGTTAACTGAACGGGGTTCGGCAAAAATTTGCGCGGGCCAATTTGATAAAGGGTAAATTGCGGCTCTAAACCTACTGTTTGGTCGATCGCCAACTGCGGATTTGAACCCTTAACAATTTGTTGCCAATTCGGCGGTTGTCCGGCCGCACTTACCCAATCCAAAAGCGAGATTAAATGATTTTGGCTGGGGTTGTAGCGAACGACTTGTCCGTAGGGAATTTTCTTGTCGCCCCGCACCAGTTTACCGCTGACATTAAACCAAATGCCGGAGGCGGGGGGCTTTCCGTCAAAGCGGCGCAGTTCTGTTAGGGGTAGCGACTGATTGGAGGCTTGATTGTTAGATGTCGAGTCCGCTAAAGAAGCAATGACAAAAGATTCCGCAGGGCCTTCTAGATTCAGAGAACTTGCTAACTGAAAATACTGCTCTTGATCCGAATAGCGATCGGGAAGCTGCACCCGCTGGTACACCCGAAGTTCGACAATTTGACGGCAAGGATTTTTGCAAACAGTAGAAGCGTTAACAGTCCTGTCCACCATCACC
>JAICRN010000682.1 GCA_025937335.1 Microcoleus sp. TY_ISSM_2_bin.22 | reverse complement strand
GATTGGGGATGACTGACTAAATATGAATTTGGTGCAGACTTACAGTTGCATTCTTTATTGAAAATGGTATCATTTAAAACTATAAACACCCGGTTTATACCACAAACCGGGTTTTGCACAAATCGCCTAAGCAGGTACTTTTTCCCTTACCAAACTGACAAAATTTGACAGCATTTGCAATCCCGTACTCGAAGACTTTTCCGGGTGAAATTGCACGGCCATCAGATTGTCTTTAGCTATAGCCGCCGTCACGTTTTGACTGCCGTGAGTCACAATTGCCGATCGCACTTCCAAATCCACCGGATCTACATAATAAGAATGCACGAAATAAACCCAAGGATCGGACGGTAAATTTTGCCACAGCGGCAAATCCGGCTGAGTAAATTGCAATTGATTCCATCCCATGTGGGGAATTGTCAAACCCGGTTCCGAGCGAAATCGGCGCACTTTTCCCGCAATAACGCCCAATCCCGGTTCTACGCCTTCTTCGGAACTTTCAAACAGAATTTGCAAACCCAAACAAATGCCTAAAAAAGGTTTCCCCGAGGCGATCACCCTTTTTATCGGTTCTATCAAATTGCGCGATCGTAAATTCTGCATTGCCGGGTCAAACGAACCAACTCCCGGCAAAACCACCGCATCAGCCTGCTCGATTATAGCAGGAGAATCTGTAATTTTTGGCACTGCACCCACATTTTCCAAGCCTTTACAGACCGAGTGCAGATTGCCCATGTCATAGTCTACTACTGCAATGACAGACATTGACTTACTTGCCTTATATTATCAATATCAGTATTATTGCACAAATATGACGGCGAAAATCCTGCTAACCTCATTTGATACTTGGCTTCCCCATCAGCAATCCAACTCTTCTGACGACTTATTAGCCAAGATTTCCCAGATAAAATCTTGGCCTGATTCCCTGACTTTTTTGAGGAAACTGCCAGTAGATTTCCAGCTAGCACCTAATTTAGCGATCGCCCAAATCAACCAACTCCAACCCGACACTATTATCTGCTGCGGCATGGCCGAAAGTCGGCAAAAATTAACCGTAGAATCTTGCGCTTGCTGCGGTAGCGACATTCGGAAAACAGCAGTTAATCTCGAACCGCTAGTCGCTGATTTAGCTGCAACAGAAATCAGTCACGAAGCCGGAAAATTTGTATGCGAAGCCCTATATTATGCGGTTTTAAAACATATTTGCGATTCTCAAATAGCCGCTAAATGTATTTTCGTCCACGTACCAATTTTAACTCCAGACAACGCTGACAGAATGGTCGCTGATTTTTTATTAGTTATGCGACGCCTAACTCTCGCAACTAATAAATAGGTCGCTCTAATTCAACATAAAAATTTGTTTAGTGTTCAGAAACCCGGGCTGTTAAAGAAACCGGGTTTCTCGGTGTTAGTTTTTTTTACAGACAACTGCCAACTGCCAAGTCTTTAGCCGCCGTAATTCCAACCGGTGCTTTCTAGCAGCAACGGATTGCCTTCTCGGTGGACGCCGGCCGCCAAAACTTCTCCCACATAAACCGTGTGATCCCCGTGTTCCACAGCGCCGACAACTTTGCACTCGATGTAACCCAGAGAGTCTGAGATAATCGGACAACCAGTTTCCGCGCCGGGATAAAATTCTACATCCTCAAATTTATTGCCAACGCGGCGCTGCTGCTTGAAGAATTTCTGGGCTAAGTCTTTCTGCCCTGCTTCTAGGAAACTCAAAGCAAAGACACCGCTGGCTTTGATCATGCCGTGGGATTTGGAGTCTTGCTTGACGCAGTTGACAACTAAGGGAGGGGTAAAGGAAGATTGCATCACCCAGCTAGCGGTGAAACCGTTGACTTCCTCCCCGTCTTTGACACCGCAGATGTACAATCCGTGAGGGATTTTCCGCAGGATGGTCTTTTTAGCTTGTTCGTCTAGCACGGGCTTACCTGTTCGATCGATAATTCTACACCGCTCAGTTTACCAATGTCGGGCCCACAAACCCACCTGTCTTAAGGGCTATTCGCTAATATTGCCTTTTTCGATCCCAAACTTGACACCAGTTTTGAGTCAAAATTAACAACTCACAACTATTATGAAACTCCGTGCTTCTTAAACCAATCTTGCATCTGTTTCCAAGCATCCTTAGCTTCTTTTTCCCGGTAAGTGGGGCGATAGTCGGCGTTAAAACCGTGCGGCGCATCTGGATAAAGCACAATTTCGGAACCGCTGCTACCAGTTTTGAGAACTTCCCGCATTTTCTCGACTGTATCGTTGGGAATTCCCTCGTCTTTGCCACCGTAAAGCCCCAAGACAGGCACTTTCAAAGTTGCTGCAATGTCGATCGGCTGTTTGGGAGTTAAAGCCGTAGAATTGCCAACCAAACGCCCGTACCAAGCCGCTCCAGCTTTGACTTTTGGGTTGTGGGAAGAGTACAGCCAAACAATTCTGCCACCCCAGCAAAATCCTGTAATTCCCAACTTATTAATATTGCCTTTTCCTGACTTTTGTGCCCAATCTACGGTAGCATCTAAATCGGACATAACTTGATCGTCAGGAACTTTCGAGACAACTTTACTAACAATTTCGGGAATGTCGGTGATTTTAGAAACATCACCTTGACGGGCAAACATTTCTGGGGCGATCGCTAAATAACCTAATTTGGCAAAACGGCGGCAAATATCTTGAATGTGGGCGTGAACTCCGAAGATTTCTTGAATTACTAAAATTACTGGAAAATTGCTGCCGCTGGCTGGCATTGCTCTGTAGGCTGGAATTGAGCCGTCTTTTACCGGAATTTTTACCTCACCTGCTATTAAACCAGCAGCATCGGTATTGATAACGGCAGCCGCAATAGGATGAACAGCTAAGGCAAATCCGGCGCTTAATGCGGTGACAGTGATAAATTGTCTGCGAGTTAAATCAGTCATGGCGATTTTAGATTTTAGATTTTAGATTTTAGATTGGGGAATTGAGAATTGGGAATTGGTAATTGGTTATTTCATAATTGCTCCTTCTTCCCTCTTCATTCTTCCTTCTTCCTTCTTCCTGACATCCGTTACATCCGTTACATCCGTTACAAAATCCG
>JAICRN010000547.1 GCA_025937335.1 Microcoleus sp. TY_ISSM_2_bin.22 | reverse complement strand
TGTGGAGCTGTACTTCAAACACCGCTACAAAGCTTTTAATTACCGCATTGGCAAGCTGACGGAGTATTTTGTGTTTCCGAACGTCAAGGCGGTGCTGAATGATTTGTATGAGATGGAACCCAAAGTGCTGAGCGATGTTGAGGTGGATACGCTCGGTGAGGGGTGGAAGATGTGAGTTAAAATCGAGAGAGCAGCGGGTTAGATAAGCGCGATTGCACTTACCAACATAATTGATTGCAGTACAGTTACAAGTGTTGATCGAGCAACTATTCCTAAAAAACTTTAGGTAATTATGAAACACCTTTTCGCTCCGAAACCAAAAGTATAATCGTGCAAATACTCAATAATTTACTACCATAAAGCACCCCATTTGATTGTAAAACAGGCATACAATGTTCTCTCGAAAAAAGTCGAGTTAATCGCTCGCTGAGAACGTGTTAATACTTTGTTGAAACGCGGGCAAGCGCTGTTCAAATTCCTCAGCACTTGTAGTGAATGTAACAGCCCACATATTGCTCCCCCGCTTAATCGCGTAGATTATCTGTTTGGCAGTTACACCCGAAATTGTGACTTCTGTAACGATCTGACCTGCCTGATAGTCCTCAAGCGTCACCTGCTTCCGCTCCACTACGCGAAATTCGCTGGGTAATTGTTTGGTAAGTAGATCCAAGTATGTATCTGTTGTCACTGTAGATCCAACTGGCTCTGTAAGAATAGCGGCATTACTCAGAAAACCTGATTTACTAGCCTGCGAGTCAAAAGCCCAGAGGGCGAATACGGATGGATTCTGTTTGAGTGACTGAGCTACCTGCTGGTAGTAGGGCCCCAAAGATTCCAGCTTCTGAACCACCGCGTCCAGATTTTGGCTGAGATCTCCGCCGCTATAACTCTCCGGTAACTGCAATTGTGCACCGCGTCCCTCAAATTTTTTCCAACCTGGGATGGTGGTTTGCGTGCGGACAAAGGGACTTGATGTTTGTTGAGAGGTTTGTGGCTGCTTGCAGCCTATGACTAGGCAAGGTAGCAACAGACAGAGTACCAGCAAAAACTTTTTTTTATTCATGGAATTAGGATTTATACCCCAACTTGGTATCACTTATGATTGTACGTCTGAACGCAACTTGATATGAGATTTGATATATTGTTGGTACTTCGGCGAATGTAACTTTAACACTCACACCTTTCTCTTTGTAATTAATTTCATTTAAATAGCCAGCAGATTGATTTATCTTGTACTTGGACGCAGGTCGCGGCCAGTTGGCGGTTTGTGGCGCGCTTGTAGCTTTCTTCTTCAGGAATCCGCTGTAAGGTAGCGGGATGGCGGAAATATACCGCACCGCAGACACCATCTACGCTCGTGCTATCCCCGGCACAAGGTCTTTCTCCGCGCCCAAGAATCCCCACGTCATTTTTGTTTGCCCGCAATCGAACCAGCGCAAAGTCCTTCCTCCGCCTCCTGCCCAAGAAACCGACTCATAGATGCAGGGAAAGTTTAAGTTCTATCAGGTCTCGGCGAAACAACCAACAGGAAACAGATGCTCCCTCAATTCTGCTTGCGCGTGCAGGTGTGGCAATCATGCCCAGTGCTATAATCGGTAGGAAAACCGACAAAATTTTCACGTTTTTATCCACGGTTAACATATTCGGAAATAAGCGGAGTGTCAGGCTTGGCTAGTTCTCTTTTCACCACGACCAATCTATTACCAAACTTGTTGCCGATCGCCACCGATACGCCAATTTTCGGAGTAACCGAACCAAACCAAACTCATGCCCCCAATCTCGAAGAGTGCGGTCGCTACACTTTATATGCACACAACCCCAGCCCCCATTGCACCGGCTTGCCTAACTAAGTATTTCGCGTTTCCTAATGTCAAGGTCGTGCTGCAAGATTTGTATGAAAGGAAACCCAAAATGCTGAGTGATGTTGAGTTGGATACGATCTGCAACTGGGGCAGGAAGTGAAGAAGTGCGATCGCTACATTGATTACATCCTTGTTCTAAGTATCATTGGCTGGAGCAATATCAACTGCAATCACCGTAGCATAGGAATCGAGAGCTTGTTCAGGCACTTGAATCGTTAACTCCCCAAGAGGATCTGCACTTAACATAGAATCAACAATCGCACAGCGAGTAGAGTATTGTAATGATTCCCCTCCAGCGACTAAAGAAACGGCTTGAATCCGTTTAATGGGTACACCTCTTACTGTTACTGAGTCGTAGGGCTTCATCAGCAAGAACAAGTAAAAGCGATTGCCGCGCCGAGTTGAAGGGCCGTAGAATTGCCAAGGTTCCAGTCCAGGCAGTGTTCCTACGATACTCTGGGCATGAACAGCCATCCATGCTTCTACGGATTGCAACAAATCCAATTGTTCGGATTGAATCTGCCCGTTGCCCGTAGGACTGACATTCAACAGCAAATTGCCGCCTTTACCTGCAACTTCACAGAGGGTATGAATAAGTTGGCGAGCTGACTTGAATTGGGTGTCCTTCGGGTTGTAACCCCAGCTTTCATTCAGAGTTAGGCAAGCTTCCCAAGTGCGTTGAGGCGGTTGGGGGGGAATGAATTGCTCGCAGGTATCGAAGTCTCCAAATCCAAGAAGGCGATCGTTAATTAGCAAATGCGGTTGCAGCGAGCGAATCATTTCATATAGCTGTCTAGCTTGCCATTGTTCTGGCTTTCGTTCCCAACCGCCATCAAACCAAAGCAAGTCAATCTTTCCGTAGTTGCTCAACAATTCTCTGACTTGAGCGAACATAAATTCAAGGTAGCGCTCCCACTGAGAATTCGTCGGCTGTCGGAATTTCCCAAACTGATACGGTTTGTCGGCTTCTGTAAAAGCCGGATAGTCAGGGTAATGCCAGTCAATCAAGGAAAAATACAACCCAATTCGCAAACCCTCCGCCCGCATCGCCTCCACAAATTCTCGGACAATATCTTTTTTGTACGGCGCATACTCGATAGAAAAGTCGGATTGCTGGGTATGAAATAAGGAAAATCCATCATGATGTTTAGCCGTCAAAATCACGTACTGCATCCCCAAGCGTTTGGCTAAATGCGCCCAAGTTTGAGGGTTGTATTCAGTAGGATTGAAAGTTTGGGCGGTGCGGTGATAGTCCGCTACCGGGACATCTTGGCAGTACGGCAAGCTAAAGACGCCTCCGACCAACGGCCAAGATAATTCGTACCCGCACTGGCTGCTGTGGCTCCAATGAACAAACATTCCCAATCGTGCTGTCTCAAACCAGTTGTTTTCTTGAGTCATTAGTTCACCCTGAAATAGGCGCTATTGTGAAAGAGTTATGTTTAGTCGCAGGTAAAATTAATAAGCTAGGGTATACTTCTTGGTTGGATTTGGCTGCAATGAACCTCCCCATAATACCCCACTGAAAATGATGAAAGCAGACACCATCAAAATAGTTGGTTTTCACGCACATATTTACTTTGACAGAGCCAGCCGCGATGCGGCGGAGCGCGTGCGCTTTCGGATTGGCTCGGTTTGAGGTGCAGCTCGGACACGGCGGCACGACAAACCCATTGGGCCCCACCCCCAAGCGATGTATCAAGTTGCGTTTTTACCCCCGCAGTTTGGCAATGTCGTTCCCTGGTTGATGCTCCACCGCGAGGGGTTAGATATTCTCGTCCATCCCGAAACAGGGGACGATGTGGCAGACCACACCCTACATTCTTTGTGGCTGGGAGAAAAACTAGAGCTGAATGTCGAAGTCCTGCGACCTAAAACGGCCAGCACCAGCGGGTGAGCTCGCACGCCAGCAGAACGGGCGAGGCAAGCTCATGGCGTTCCTACAGCATTTTCGGTTTCTAGGAATAGCTTTGTACGGTTTTCTTCAATGCCAATTCCCCCTGGTTCTTTCACGTTGATTCTGGCAAATACGACCAATAAAGTGGGGTTCTCCTGACTGTTCCTGCTACTTATAAAAGGGCATCATAATAACTGTAAGCAACGAGCTTGAACCAAACTTTCCTTATAGAGCTTTACCAATCTTTGAGGTGACAGATTATGTTGATGCGCTCTTGGCAACCCTTCACGGAAATTGAAACCATCCGCCAGCAACTCGATAAAGTTTTTGACCGACTGGCAACAACGAGAGATAACTCAGAAGCCGCTTGGATGCCCGCTCTAGAATTTGCTGATGCTGGAGATAACTTCGTATTAAAAGCGCAACTGCCTGGAATTGACCCCAAAGACGTTGACGTTCAAGTCACTC
>JAICRN010000496.1 GCA_025937335.1 Microcoleus sp. TY_ISSM_2_bin.22 | reverse complement strand
GTTTACTTTAAAAGGTCACAGCGACTGGGTAAATGCAGTTGCCGTTACTCCTGATGGCAAGCGGGCGATTTCTGGTTCAGCGGACAACACCATTAAAGTCTGGGATTTAACAATTGGAAATGAACTGTTTACTCTCAAAGGTCACAGCAACTCGGTAAATGGAGTCGCTGTCACGGAGGATGGCCAGCGGGCGCTTTCAGGTTCATCTGACAAGACCATCAAAGTCTGGGATTTGTCGAGTGGAAATGTTATTGCCAGTTTCACCTGTGAAAGCCCGATCGCCTGTTGCGCGATCGCCCCCGATGGAGTCACAATTGTCGCAGGCGACAAATCGGGCCGCATCCATTTCCTGCGGCTAGAAGGGATGGAGGCACTAACATGAATTCCTCTCCTCTGGCAACTCCCATCTATACCGATTCTTACCCAAAAGAATTTCAGCAACTCCTGCGAGAAAAAAACGAGAATTTTGTCGGGCGCAACTTTGTTTTTTCTGCCATATCCGACTTTCTGCACTCCCACAGCCGCGGTTATTTCACAATTGTCGGCACTCCCGGCTGCGGCAAAAGTTCCATTCTCGCCCAATATGTCAGGGCCCATCCTCGCAGTATCTATTACAACGCTGGAGTTGAAGGCAAAAATAGAGCTGAAGATTTTCTCGCTTCTGTCTGCACTCAACTGATTGACAAATACCTTGCCGCCAATGGGGAAACATCGGAAATCCTCAATCTCCGATCTCAACTTCAAAATCTCGAATCCGATGATGGGAGTTGGTTTCTGTCTTTGTTGCTTCAGCAAATTAGCGATAAATTGGTCGATCGCCAAAAGTTGATAATAGTCATCGATACTCTAGACGCGATCGCCCGCACGAGTCAGCCTCCCAGCACAAATCTGTTTTATCTGCCGAGATATTTGGGCGATCGTACTTATTTTATCCTCGCCCGCCGCCCGTTTTTGAGAGAGAAATCCGGTTTGTTAATTGAAACGCCCTCTCAAACTCTCGATTTAAGAGATTATCCCTCCCAAAATCGCGAGGATGTCCTGAACTACATTCAGCAATACCTATCAACCGCACCGGATTTAACTCAACCCGAATTCTGCCAACAACTCGCAACTCTCAGCGAAAACAATTTCATGTATCTGAGTCAGATGTTAAGGGCGATTAACGATAATTCACGCCCCGATGCTAATCTGGGGGAGTCCTCACTTTTTTCTGAAGTTCCTCCCGTTTTAGCAGCGTATTATCAAAACCACTGGCTGCGGATGAGAGGTGATGGCTTATCGGCGATCGAGTTGTCTGTGCTGAATGTTTTGGTACAATCAACATCCAGTTTATCTGTAACTGCGATATCCAATATAATTGATCGGGATGAATACGATGTTGAAAAAGTGTTAGACAATTGGATCGAGTTCTTAAATAAACAAGAAATTGGAGGAGAAATTTGCTATAGTTTGTATCATGATAGTTTCCGCGAATGGTTAGGCAAACAATCTATTTTAGAATGATGATGAGGACACGGCAGTGCCGTGTCCCTACCCCAAAATAATCAATCGCACTTGATGAGATATGTAACCATCGCCCGATTAATTGTAGGAAAACGGCACGGCGACGTGTCCTGAATGTGGGTAATATCAATTCCGATGCCACCGAGTTTTATATTATATCAAAAACCATACAAAAATGAAACGAGCAGTATTTCTTGACAGAGATGGCGTTCTCAATATCGAAGCCGGTTACATTCACAAACTAGAAGATTTGCATTTAATCCCCGGAGTCGCCAAAGCTGTACGCCGTTTAAACGACCAACAAATATTTTGCTGTTTGGTTTCCAATCAATCCGGTCCAGCGAGGGGTTATTATCCAGTTAGCCACGTAGAAGCTTTGCACAAACGCCTTTGTCAGCTATTAGAAAATGAAGCAGGAGCCAAGTTAGATGCTCTTTATTACTGTCCTTATTTAAGCGCAGCGGAAGGCGGAACCAACCCAGAATATACGCGGTATACAACGTGGCGAAAACCGAATACAGGGATGTTGGTAGCGGCTGCTTGGGAACAGGATTTAGATTTGCGAAATAGTTTTATGGTGGGGGATAAAGCTACTGATGTTGATATGGCTCACAATGCCGGATGTACTGGTATTTTGGTGCAGACTGGTTACGGAGAAAGCGTGTTGACTGGGGAGTATCAGCACCATACTAAACCTGATTTTATTGCAGCAAATTTAGCTGCGGCGGTTGAGTGGATTTTGCCAAACTTTGATTAGTGTTTGTAGTGGCATTTAAGTTTTTGGCTGTTGAGTCGAACAGGAAAGTGCTACGTAAGGAAGCGCGACTTTAAATGTTGTGCCCATGCCGATTTTGCTTTCGCAGGCGATCGCGCCTCCTTGCAATTCTACAGCTTTTTTAACAATTGTTAATCCCAAACCGTTACCTTTAATCTTTCCAGTATTCTTGCAGCGGTAAAACATTTCAAATATTTTCCCTACTTCGGTTTCGGGGATACCGATGCCTTCGTCTCGGATACGCATAATTAGTAAGGGAGAGTTAATATTTGTAAATTTGGAATTGGGAAACAACCACTCAGGAGACAAGCAGAAAATAGCTTCTTTGTCTCCTTCGCCTGCTTGACGGCATTCCAATTCTAAGGTGACTTGCCCGCCGTTGGGGGAATATTTGATGGCATTGACGATTAAGTTTGAGAGAATACCGTGCAGCAATTGTCGATCTAACATCGCGCTGGTAACATCTGAGGGGATTAATGTTAGTTTGTGTTTGGCTTCATTTCCTAACTGCAATTGATCGAGCAACTCTTGACAAAATTCGACTAAATTTATCGGTAACGGATTGCATTTGAGTTTGCCTGCTTCTGCTCGACCCATGAACAGCATATCGTCGATTAGCTGGTTCATCTTTTGGGTAGCTGAGTGCACCAGCCGCAAGGTTCTCACTTGGGATTCGTCACTGCTGCGAGTTCGATCGAGCTTTAGCAGTTCCGCAGAGATTAAAATCGCGTTGAGGGGGTTGCGCAATTCGTGAGCGGCCATTGAAATATACTGGTTTTGGCGGTGCGATTTTTCTTCCATCGACTCTCTGACTGCTTCCGAAGTTTTGAGAGCTTCTCGCATCTTGGTTTGGATTTCGTGTCTGTGCAGGGCAATCTCGATCGCCACCCGCAAATCATGTTGTTGAAATGGTTTAATAATATAACCGAATGGATCTGTAAGTTTCGCTCTTTGCAGCGTTTTATCGTCGGCATAAGCTGTTAAAAATACTGTCGGTACATTCTTATGGGTTCGGATTTTTTCTGCCGCTGTTACCCCGTCCATCTCACCTTTAAGCACGATATCCATCAACACTAAATCGGGCGGATTTTCTGTAGCTTTTTGAATTGCTTCTTCTCCTGAAGAAACTGTAGCTGTTACTACATATCCGAGTTTTTTTAATCGACCTGCTATGTCTTCGGCTACAATAACTTCGTCTTCTACAACCAAAATTTTTACAGGGTTCATTTTTCTTTAAATGCGCTGCTTATAATTTAATTGTTTAAAAACCAAATTATAGCAGGTTCCACGCAGACTGTCAATCGCAATAGTACCGTCTAATTGGCAAGCCAACATTCGCACTAATCGCAATCCTAATGTATCAGTATTTTCCACGTCAAAGTTTGCCGGAAATCCGCGACCGTTATCTTGAATAGTTAAGTTAAATTGCTGAGCATCTGTTTCATAAAAATTAATATTAATTTCCCCTCCCGAACTTGGGCTAAAGGCATATTTCAACGAATTAGAAACCAGTTCGTTAATAATTAATCCGCAAGGAATTGCTGTTTCTATATTTAAACAAATGGGGTCAACATTGAGATTGAATTGGATGGAAGTGTTGCCGCCCCCAAAAGATTGATACAAATTAGCAACCAAGTTTTCGACGTAGGGGAGAAGGTCGATCCGATCGAGATGTTCAGATTGATACAGTTGCTCGTGAATCAAAGCCATTGAATCGATGCGGGTCTGGCTTTCTTCAAATAAAGCTAGCGTAGCTTCGTCTTCAATGTATTGAGCTTGAAGTTGCAGCAAGCTGGAAATTACCTGCATATTATTTTTGACTCGGTGGTGAATTTCTTTGAGCAACACTTCTTTTTCGCGGAGTGCTGCTTGAATGCGGGCCTCAGTAAATTTGCGATCGCTGATATCTTCGCCAATACCCGCGATGCGGTAAATGTTGCCCGATTCGTCGTAAATGGAAAAAGCTCGATCGCACACCCAGCGCATCGTGCCGTCTGGTCGAAAAATCCGATATTCGGTACTGGTGGACTCGCCCTGCAACACTCGCCCCATTGCCTCTTCTAACAAATGTTTATCTTCTGGATGCACCCACTCCATCATTTTTAAGGGCTCGGCATATAATTCTTCGTGGCTGCGCCCCCAGATGTGTTCGTAAGCTGGACTCAGATACAATAAATCGGTGAATTCAGCAGACATTAGCCAGAAGGAATTTTGGATATTTTCTGCTAGTTGGCGGAAGCATTCTTCACTTTCGCGGATGGCTTTTTCTGCCTGTTTGCCTTCGCTGATATCTTCTGCAATGCCAACGATGCGGTAAACTTGACCAGCTTGATTTCTAATCGGAAAAGCCCGATCGCGAATCCAGCGAATTTCGCCGTCCGGCCTGACAAT
>JAICRN010000156.1 GCA_025937335.1 Microcoleus sp. TY_ISSM_2_bin.22 | reverse complement strand
GGTTTTTGAGAATCCAGCAAACCAGAAATGCGCTATGACATAGCTGTAGAAGTTGCTTTTGTCCGGCAAGTTGTAGAACAACTAAATATTGAACCTTGCTGCATCATCTGAGATTCTTTTGGCGGTTGGGTAGCATCTGCATATTCCCTCAAATATCCTAATTCTGTTAGCAGTTTCGTGTTAGGAATGAGAATTAAATAAAATCCACTTTTCCTGTTTCTTGTGGGATGGGCGTCCCGCCCGTCCCCGATAGACGGGTGGGACGCCCATCCCACAAGAAAAAAGGGAAATTATTTAATTGACGATCCTTAGCAGCACCGGCGGGAATTGGGGACGACACTTTTTGCGGTAAATACGATGCTTTGCGGCCGCTGTTGTGGGAAACCCCAGCCGTGAATTGGGCCTTGCAGTTGGCAAAACCTTTTGCTAGTTTAACGGGAAAAAGTGATAAAGCAGCAAATTTCGGGCTGGCGCAGGGAGTTAATGTCTCAACCAGTAGCAAGGTCATTTTTAATGAGCCGGATGCGGCCGGAAGACGCAGTTGATACAGTAGAAAAAGCAATTTACAAATTGCAAATTCCTACCTTAGTCATCGCCGCAGATAGTGACGAAACAATTCCTCTATCGCACTGTCACACCTACGCTAACGAGATACCGGGAGCAGAGTTAGCAATTATTCCCAATGCTGCTCACGGATTTCCACAAACTCAAGCTGAACTTATGGCGAAGTTGATTTGTAAATTTTTGAAT
Organism: Microcoleus sp. TY_ISSM_2_bin.22; assembly: GCA_025937335.1. Taxonomy (GTDB): domain Bacteria; phylum Cyanobacteriota; class Cyanobacteriia; order Cyanobacteriales; family Microcoleaceae; genus Microcoleus. The sequence continues at coordinate 8,822 of JAICRN010000156.1, read as the reverse complement.
AATTAAGAAAAACTGTGCAACAAGCCGAATTATAAAAATTGTGATAAGCTACCAATTGAAAATAATTGTGTTTTAGTATACTAATTTAGTAAGAAATACAGAATATATTGTTTAGTGTCTTGTACAATTTTTTATTATGGCTCTTAAATCTTGTGTCAGCAGGAGCTACAGACATTTAGTTGAGTCGGGGATATTACCAATGGCGGCAATGAGGAACTATTTTAATCTGGAAGAAATTACGACAGCCAGAAAAATTAGTGCTGCGGTAATTAATATCAGCGGCCGTCAGCGAATGCTTTCCCAACGCACGGCTTTTTTTTGCATGAGGTTAGTTTGTTCTCAGAATGGGGTAGAAAAAGCCAAACTGCGGGGAAATTTGTTAGAGGCGATCGAGCTTATGGAAAAATCGCACCGCGACTTAATTAATACTGACAGCAGCATCAACTTGTTGAGTCCCCCTTCAGCCACCCTCAAGGCAATGTATTTTGAGGCACCGCTGTATCTAGACAAACAAATCCGCGAATATATCGATCGAATTAAAGCACTGGTGCAAGTTCCCGATTCCGAACTCCGCCTGGAAAATCCCAATCTGCTGTACATTGTCGAAGCTGCCAGCGGCGAATTGCTAGAAGCTTTCGATGCCGTGGTGAGTCAATACCAGCAAGAAAGCGAAATCGAACAATTTGAACTCGACCTCAAACAGGTTGAACTTTATCAAGAAAGTTGTGCTGCTACCGCGAAAGCGGAAGCTCAAACGGCCCAGCTCGATCGCGCACTTTGCGAACTCAAACAAACTCAAGCTCAACTCCTCCACAGCGAAAAAATGTCTTCGCTGGGGGCGCTAATGGCTAGTATCGTCCACGAAATTAATAATCCAGTTAGTTTTATTTACGGCAACTTGAGCCATGCCGAAACTTATACTCAAGATTTGCTACACCTGCTGCATCTCTATCGAGAATACTATCCCAATCCCTGTCCAGAAATTCAAGCTCAAATCGAAGAGATAGATCTTGATTTTCTAGTAGAAGACTTGCCTAAAGTTATGTCTTCCATGCAAATTGGTTCCGATCGCATTCGCGAAATTGTAAAATCTATGGGCAACTTTTCGCGAACGGATAACAGTAACATGACGCTGTGCGATTTGGAAGACAGCATTGACAGCACCGTGTTAATTTTGCGAAACCGTCTCAATTCTCAAATAGACCGTCGCGAAATTCAAGTAGTTAAAAATTATGGAAAATTGCCCGCTGTCGAGTGTTATGCCGGACAGCTAAATCAAGTATTTATGAATATAATTAGCAACGCGATCGATGCTTTGGACGAGGCAGCAGAAAATCAGCCCAATGCAGCGCTAAAAATTTCTATCAGCACAGAATTAGCGGGTTCAGATCGCGTGAGAGTGCGGATTGCTGACACGGGGTCGGGAATGACAGCACAGATCAAAGAACGAATGTTCGAGCAGTTTTTCACCACCAAGGAAATCGGTAAAGGTACTGGTTTAGGATTGTCTATTGTCTACAAAATCTTAGTAGAAAATCACGGAGGAACGCTCAGGTGCGAGTCTGAACCGTCCAAGGGAACCGAGTTTATCATTGAACTGCCGATCCAGCAAACTTAAGCAATTTACGTGTGTGGCACGGGCGTCCCGCCTGTGTTAACCGTGTGTGGCACGGGCGTCCCGCCTGTGTTAACTGTAGTTAAAATTTACACATATCCTACTCCAATTCTAGCTTCAAAGTTGGCAACAGCTTTTCTAAATTTTTGAGAGATTTTTGTTGCCAGGGAACATCCTTTGAACCCAACACCAAAAGTTGAATCGTTTTCTTTTTCCGCACGGTAATGACAAATTTAGACAGCATACTGATACCAGAACTATTAACAAATTCCAAGTTCTTTAGGTTCAAAGTAATAGTAGGCGGTTCGGGATTGGCGACCTCATCTAACAATTCGACTATTGGTGCATACTCTGCTGGTCCGCTCAGACTGAGTTCGCCTTGGAAAATGACTGTTACCGATTCTCGATCGTACTTAATGCTGTAATCTTCACCTTTAATTTCTTGAATACCCATTATTTTTTGGTTTCCTGACTAAAATATTGCGATTGCACAAAAAGAGTAAACATGAAAATGCTAGAAACTAGACAATAATTTGAGCTACCGTCGTCACCAGCATGATATCAAGACTGTCTGGTATTGTCTCAAATCTCCAACCGATCTTGGCTGAATAGTCATTAACCATCGTTAGTAATCCCAATCCCGACGTTTCACTTTCTGTTTCAACATTTTTTTCAAGCTGCTGTAAATACAGTTCATTCGGGTCGTCGGAAGATAGTAGTTCTTTAATGAATGCCTGCAATTTATTAACTGCTTTTGAATTGGCACAGTTGGTAGCAAAAATCACTGCTATCACCTCCACATCTTCAATAAAGTGTATGCCAAACTTGACCTTGTAGATATCATTATCATCGGTGAATTTGATAGCATTCTCTAACAGTTCGTTAGCGACGTAACTCACTGCTCCCTTGCTGTGTTTAATCCGTTGTTCGCTGTTAGCATCCTCTTCATCCAGCGGTAGAAAACTAGACAGATAATCGGCTACAAAATGAGCCGAAAGCCTGTTATTGCGCCAGCGCTGCTTGATGGGACGAGAACTGGGGGTAAATGTAAGTTCTAGGGAGTCGTGTTCAGGAGGAAATTCTTCAATGAAGTCTCCCAAGATTTGTGTCATAGTTTTTAAGCTTCCAGATGTCATGATTTTTATCCCTCCAATTGATGTATTTATGTCACTTCTGGGTGAATTTCCACACGCCGTTCCAGTTAGCAGGAATACTATTTTCTAACAGCGATTGGATGCGTTTTATGTAAAGTTGACTGGGCTTGTCATCTGGATTTAGGGCTACTATCTGTTCAAAACAAACTATGGCTTTAGCAAAATTTCCCTGACAATATTCTTGGAGTCCCTCCTCAAATATAGGCAAAGTTTGAATTTTGAGCGATCGCACTGGTTCTACTTCAACATCTAACACCTCACAAACTGTAATGGCTTCTTGTCTACCTTTGACAATAGCCCGATCCAAAAAACGGATATGATACTTTTCAGGTTGACTCAAACGTTGTACCACATCTCCAGAAATTAATAAAGATACGCCATAATACTTAGTCAAACCTTCCAGACGAGCCGTGAGATTGACATGATCTGAGAGCGCATCTGCTTGCATCCGATTCGCGTCTCCAATAATCCCAACCATCGTATCACCCACATGGATACCAATGCCAATCTTCAGCGGTATATCCCCATCTATTTTACGGCTTTGATTGTATTTTTGCAACTGCTCCAACTTCACAATTCCTGCCTGAATAGCATCATCAACGCCATCGGGAAAAACTGCCATGACTCCATCTCCTATATACTTGACAATAAAACCGTTGTGCTTGCGAATTTCGGGACTAATTTGCTGTAAATAGTTATTGATGAAGTCAAAGTTTTCTTGAGGAGTCATTTGCTCCGCCATCGTGGTGAACGAACGCATATCGGAAAACATAATTGCCATCTCTTTGCTGACGTGATCTCCAAGCTGGAAATCAACCATACTCTGCTTGCCGAGAAATTGGAGATATTCATCGGGAACAAAACGTCCGTAAGCCTGCAAAAGTTTTTCTAATTCTTGTTCCCGCGCTTTCACCGTTTGCACCATATGCGAAAATACCTGTGCCAGTTCTCCCAGTGCATCACTCCGCGCTGCTACCTCTGACAATATCTGGGGTTCAAATTTGTTGTTTTTCACAGCAATAGCTGCATCTATCACCTTTTTAACCTGCTCGATATAAGTCTGCATCTCTCGATTTTTACGACGGATCTGGTTTTCCAGATCCGTGGAGTGTTGCGTGATAATTTCTACTAAAGTTTCATAGCTATTTTTTTCATCTTCGACTTCCTCAAGTTTTTTCATCAAATCCTGTAGCTGGGTCTTGAGTTCTTCTGGATATTTAGAATGTGGTAAATTTAGTTTTGGTTTCATAATGTATACTCCTGAATCCGGGAGCGCAAAATTGTTTTACTCGCTCGCTGTAAATTATTACAACTTACACGGGCGAAACGAGAAATCCGGTTGCGGATTCAATGCTTGGCGACTAAATCCAAGCTCGATCTTAGAAACCGGGTTGACGACCGTCAATCATAAATTATGCACAATATTTCCCTGTTGGTTTAATACTAGCAAAGTAATGTCATCAAAAACCTTTTGTTTTCCAAAAAAAATTCGCAAATCATCGATGGCGGCTTGCTTGATTTGTTCGGCGCTCAAATGCCAGTTTTGAGAAACCACTACACATAGTCTTTCGATACCGTAGAATTTTTTGTGCATATTTCTAGCTTCGGGGATGCCATCGGTGTACAGCACCACCCCGTCCCCCGGCTCTAAGTATACTAAAAGATGGCGGATCAAATCGGAAATATTCTCATCTAAGCCGATCGGAAATCCTAAATCCATCATCTTAATGCGTTCAATTTGACCGCCCTTTCTGACTAGGAGAATTTCCTCGCTTTGACCGCTAATACTAATTTGATAGTCTGCGTAATTGACGAGAGATAGATTCAGGTTTTTGTCCGATTTTTGTTGTTTAATGTTTTTATAAAAAGTGCTGTTAATGCCCTATAAAAAGCGCATACAATATAGTTATTTAACTTCCTGTAAAGTGCGAATTGCCGCTTGAGTCATCACCATAAAAATGCTACTTTCTAGTCCTTGTACAGTGACATAACCAATGCAGAGTGTAACCACCCCGTCAGTACAAAGTACGTCGTAATAATCGCCACCAACTTCATCTGCTGGTTCCATAAATCCAGCAATATCTAACTCTGTAATGGCTGCTAAATCCGCAGGTTTCGGCCGAATCAACTGCTCCATTTGTTTGAGGATATCGAGTTCGGATCTCGTGCGATTTTTTTCGGTTTTGAGGCGCTGGTTGAGGGCAGAAATTGCCTGATTAGCTTGGGATAGTTGGGCTGTGCGTTCTTCAACTTTATCTTCTAGAGTTTGATAAAGCAGAGCATTTTCGAGGGAAATAGCTGCTTGGGAAGATAGTCTTTTTAAGATTTCCAATTTGTCAGCAGTAAATGCACCTGGGGCGAGACTGTTTTCTAAGTACAAAATACCGACGGCTTTACGTTAATTAACAATAGGAGTAGACAATACAAATTTAGGTTGATACTGAATAATGTAGGAGTCGGCAGCAAAGATATTGTCAGTAGCAATATGTTTATGTACCAAGGTTTCTCCCTGGTACGCCAGACGTAGTTAATGGCAGTTATTGGAAGACTTTGGCTTTGAAAAAGTGGAATATTTGGCAAATAGCAGCTCTCCTCTAAATATTAGCAAAAATAAATAATTTACACGCTTTTTTTAAAATGATATAGCCTTGTGCATTTCAGCATTTCTGATTAAAATTCAGAGAAAACTTGATAGCAATTCTTCGACATTGATTTATTCAAATAAGGCTTTATAAGCTTTAATAACTGTTGCCAAACCCAGCATATCGGAAATATTATTGCCAGTATAACTGATGGTTGTGACGAGAGTTTGAGCGATTGTATATCCCGCATAAAAAGTTGTTTTTTGTTCTACAATGGGGGCGAGCAAGTGGGGATATTTTTGTTCTAAATTCTGAATTTTTACCTGAGTTACCCAGGGAGTATAAGCGTAGTATGCGTCAGTTAGATAGACGCGGGTAATTTTATCTTTACCTGCTTCCAGATAAAATTTAGCTGTAAGTTCGCACAAGAGCGCTTATTCTTGAAGGTATTGGTTTTTTTGGGCAGTAGCAATGGCGCGATCGTACAAATCAATAGCTTTGAGCCTGTCTCCCCAATACTCGTGCTATTTCTGCGGCTACTAAATCATATTTATCAAAAACCTTTGAAGCGTTTGCTTCGCGGGAGCGAGATCTTTTGCAAGTCATATCAGAGATATTATCGAGCGGATTTTTAGTTGATGTCTCATCAACTAAATTAGCTAATAAAAGTAGATCGGTTAAAAGCGACTGATAATGTTATCATATCAAAAACTGAACAAATATCAACCAATCGGCGTTCATCTGCCTGCATCAGCGGTTAAAATAAAAAAATAAATACCCAACAAAAATGCAAATTACTCAAGCCCTCCACAGCGCCATACTCATCTCCAACCTGGAAAAATCCCAACACTTTTACAGCAGCATACTAGGACTGCAAAAAATCGATCGAGTCTTAAAATTTCCCGGAATCTGGTATCAAATCGGCAACTGCCAGCTCCACCTAATTTTAGCTGCGACAATTATACCCGATGCCGTAAACAATGACAAATGGGGACGCAACCGACATCTAGCGTTTTCTGTGGCCAACTTAGAGGCAGCCAAACAACAATTAATTGCCCACAATTGCCCGTTCCAAATGAGCGCGTCAGGTCGATCGGCATTATTTACCCAAGATCCCGACGGCAACATCATCGAACTCAGCGAGTAACAGATGAAAGTCATCGCCTATTCTTACACCGAACCGCTACTCGAAGCAGCACCCGCACCGGAAATTTGGGGCCAAGAGGTCGATCGAATATATCAAGACTTAGGAGGGCGACAACAACTCCAGCAACTCCTCAAAGACTGCCAAACAGAACCAGTCAAATACTTATTAATTCAGCGCTTTGAAGAACTCGGCGACACATTGCAGCAAGTGTGTCTGCACCTGGCCCAACTCGAAACCCTCGGCGTCGAAATCATCGTCCAAGCAGAAACGGAACCGCAAAACCGCAAAAACTTGCTGCAAATCCTCGCAGAACTCCAGCGCAGCCAACACAGCCGCAGCATCCGCAAAGGACACGCCCGCAACCGCATCAAATCGCGGATTCCACCGGGCAAGGCTCCCTACGGCTATCGGCGCGGCAAAGAGCGCTACACGATCGATCGATCGGCCGCCCCCGCCGTCAAAGACTTTTTTGAACACTTTCTCATCTACGGTTCTTTGCGCGGTTCCGTGCGCTATTTAGCAAAAAAATACAGCAAAAAAATCTCCGTCAGCACAGGCCGCCGCTGGCTGACAAATCCCGCCTACCGAGGTGATTTGGAATATCAAAACGGCCAAGTAATTTCTAACACCCACGTCCCGATTATTTCCAGAGAAGAAGCCGCCCAAGTAGACCGATTGCTGCGCCGCAACCGCCAACTTTCTCCCCGCGCCGCCAGCGCCCCCCGTTCCCTTGCAGGTTTAGCAATTTGTTCCGAATGCCGATCGCCCATGACAGTAGCAAAAGTTACCTCCTACCGCAAAGACAAAGAATACCTTTATTTGCGACCGATTAACTGTCCAAAAAAGCCTAAATGCAGCGGTCTTTCTTACGAAGAAATATTGCAATTAACCATCAAAAGAATCTGCGAGGATTTACCGCAAGCTGTCGCTGGACTGCAAATGCCTGACATGAATGGAATTAAAGCAGGAATTGGCAGGGCGATCGGCTCCAAACAAGAAATCCTAGAGCAACTGCCAGCCCTGATTGAAAGCGGCATTTTAGACACAGAAACTGCCGAATTGAGAGCCTACAAAATCCGCACCGAAATTGCCGAAATGCAAACCAAACTCGCACAACTGCCCCCAGTGAATTTGCGAGAAACGGTTCAAACAGTTTCGCTTCCCCAATTTTGGCTCGATTTGTCAGAATCGGAACGCAGGTTTTACTTTCGAGAATTCATCAGTATAATAGAGATTATACGCGAAAATTTAACAGTAAAAGTGCAAATAATTTTCATTTTTTAAGGAGAGCGATCGCTCGCTTACCAATTAGCTTGACATGACATTTTTAGACTTTAGCCAATAGACCGTCATTTCTCCTTTACCTTTAACCGCGATCGCGCCTCTTTCCTCAAATAAATAACGATCTTTTAACTGCTCGTAAGTAGCAGTAGTAACTTGAATATACCCCGGTAATCCTTGAGATTCCATCCGCGAAGCAACATTAACAGTATCTCCCCACAAATCATAGATGAATTTTTTAGTGCCAATTACGCCAGCAACTACTGGCCCTGTATTAATGCCAATCCTAATTTGGAAGGGTTCGCCCGTGTCAGTTAGAAAATAAGCGATCGCTTCCTGCATATCCAACGCCATATCCGCGATCGCTTCTGCATGATCTGCCCTCGGCACTGGCAACCCCCCTGCTACCATATAAGCATCCCCACTCGTTTTAATTTTCTCCAAACCGTGTTTTTCAGTTAGTTGGTCAAACTTTGAAAAAATCTGGTTTAGGAAATTCACCAATTCTAGAGGTGAATTTCTGGTAGCAAGAGACGTAAAACCAACAATATCGGCAAATAAGACTGTTGCTGACTCAAACCTCTCCGCAGCAGCACCCTCACCTTTTTTCAATTTTTCAACAATCGCTTCGGGTAAAATATTTAGCAATAAATGATCCGACTTTTTTTTAGCAAGACGTAAAGCTAGCTCCACCCCCTGCCGCTCTTTAATTTCGTTTTGCAAACGTCCCACAACTTCTTCTAATTGCTTCGTTTGCTCTTGAAGTAGCTTTTGTTGACTTTGAATTGTTAACTGATTTGCCACTCGTGCCAATACTTCTTTATCTTGAAAAGGTTTCGTAATATAGTCAACTGCTCCCACATCAAAGGCTTTCACCTTATCTAAAACGTCATCTAAGGCGCTTAAGAAAATCACGGGAATGGAACGGGTTTTTGGCGAAGCTTTCAACTTTTCACATACCTCATATCCATTCATATCTGGCATCATCACGTCCAGCAAAATTAGAGTCGGCGGAAACTCCAGCACTGTCGCGATCGCCCTTT
>JAICRN010000423.1 GCA_025937335.1 Microcoleus sp. TY_ISSM_2_bin.22 | reverse complement strand
TCGAGTTTTTGCCTTAGCCAAAGAACGAAATTTAAACCTCGACTTCCACACCGACGAAAACGACGATCCAGAATCAACAACACTGCGAGAAGTCGCAAAAACCGCCATCCGCCATGAATTTTCCGGTCAAATTATCTGCGGACACTGCTGTAGTTTAGCCGTACAACCGTCCGATTTAGTAACAGAAACTCTGGAATTAGTCAAGGAAGCAAATATTGGCATTGTCAGCTTGCCGATGTGCAACCTTTACCTGCAAGACCGAAAATCTCAGCGTACACCGCGCTGGCGGGGAGTCACGCTGCTGCACGAACTCAAAGCAGCAGGAATTCCCGTTGCAGTTGCTAGCGACAATTGTCGCGATCCGTTTTACGGATTTGGCGATCACGATGTTTTGGAAGTCTTTAATATGGCAGTCCGGATTGCCCATTTAGATAGACCTTGGGAAGATTGGCCGCGCACAGTCACAAAAACACCAGCAGACTTAATGGGATTGCCGAATCTAGGAAAAATTGCCGTTGGTTTACCTGCTGATTTGATTTTGTTTAAGGCGCGGAATTTCAGCGAACTGTTATCTAGGTCGCAGGGCGATCGCACTGTTTTGCGGCAGGGTAGAGAAATTGATACAACTTTGCCCGATTACCGCGAACTCGACGACTTGTTGCAAGTTAGGTAAGGTGTGCTTCTGCGTGCAGTTTTCCTGTTAGCGTAAGGTGCGCCGCAAGCACCCTACATTGTGAGGGTAGAGCGCATTTTCTTGTTAGATCGGGACGGGCAAGATGCCCGTCCCGCGAATTATTGAGGACTGCTATCTTGTCAATTTGCAACTGATTTGATATAAATATAAAAGCTGATGCAATCGAGGATGTTTTAAGTGAAAGCAGTTATTTTATTGTCGGGAGGGCTAGATTCCTCAACAGTTTTGTATCAAGCTAAAGCCGACGGCTGCGAGTGTTACGCTATATCCTTTGACTACAAGCAAAGACATCGGCGGGAGTTGGAATCAGCAAGGGCGATCGCACTTTCGGCCGGTGTTAAGGCGCATCAGATCGTAAATTTTGACCTGACGCTGTGGGGCGGTTCGGCGCTGACGGATAATGAGATGGAATTGCCGATCGATCGCACTCTGGGAGAAATGTCTCAAAACATCCCCACTACCTACGTTCCAGCTAGAAACACGATTTTTCTCAGTTTTGCCCTCGCCTACGCCGAAACCCTAGAAGCCGATCGCATTTACATCGGTGTCAACGCTTTAGATTATTCCGGATATCCCGACTGTCGCCTCGATTACATCCAAGCCATGCAGGAAGTATTTCGGTTAGGAACAAAGCAGGGAAGAGAAGGAGAACCTATTAATATTGTAACACCTTTGATTGAACTTAAAAAAACAGAAATTATTCAATTAGGCAACAAATTAGGAGTACCCTGGGAGCAAACTTGGTCTTGCTACGCAGGCGGCGAAAATGCGTGCGGCGTTTGCGATTCTTGTCGGCTGCGGCTGGCGGCTTTTGAGGAATTGGGATTAAAAGATCCCGTGGCTTACGCTTAAACATGACTTGCGCGTGACGGCCCAGAAACCGAGTTTTTTTCGCGTCTACTTCGCTTCCGCCCGCCGAAACGGTAAAAAACTCGGTTTCTAAGCATCGCAGTGCATTCAGCTAGAATTAATTGAGACTTGGTATATGAATTGTTTGATTTTAAAAGGAGAATTTATATATGAATTATTCCGATTTTGATAGCTTTACTGGATTGGGTAATACCAGATTGATGCAAGCTCGCTTTGCTCAATGTGTTGGCGAGCAAACTGAATTTGGGATAATCTTGATAGATATAGATGGATTTATATATTTTAACGATCGCTATGGTCATACTGAAGGCGATGAAAAGCTGAAACAGATTGCTAAATTGATATGCCAAAATTTACCGGATGGTATGGATGTCTTTAGAGCTGGTGGAGAGGAATTTATGATTATTATAACTAACTTGAAGATGGCAGAAGTTATCTTACTAGCAATGCGAATTTGTAAAGCAGTTAATCATAATTTTTCTCATCTTCCTCCATTGCGACGATTTTTTTGTATGAGCGATCTCAGTTATGTAGAAGTTAATTTTCCCTTAACAGTATCTTGTGGGGTAGCTTTTTATCCGCAACATGGTGTAGATTATTCCACTCTGTATCGGGCAGCAGAGGAAGCAGCACTAAGAGGCGGCAAACACTTATATGGTGGTGTTGTGGGTGTAGCGATGAATTGATACAGTTCTTGTTTTTTGCCTTCGACGGAGAACAAAACTAACGATTTCCAAATCTAACAAAATCGAGAATAATCGACTTAAACAGTTCGCAGATATTTCCTTGACTTCTTGCTTGAGGAAATACAGCCGTTTGGGGATACTAATTTCGCTATCACCAACCCACATTACCAAAAAGACTTGAGAATTGGCAAGCGTGTTAATTTACGGTTACAATGCTCAACCTTAGATGATTTAGTACGCAGCGACTTCGAGCGAGTAGATTATATAACCGTTAGCTAAAATACTCTTAACTCGAAAATTTCGCCATACCTCTCAACCCGCTATTCGATCGCCCTTTCCCCACAATTTCCCCATCGGCTGCTGCAATTTCATCTAAAGCTCGATCGCCCGCAGCCCCTTCCAACAAATGAATTTGAAGTTGATCCAACCGCGGCCCGGACACAGAAACAACCGTAAGTTCCACGTTTTCGCCGCACCAAACTTCCCCAACGGCCGGCATTCTTTGCAACTGATAACTCAGAAAACCTCCAATTGTCTGATATTCGTCAGTTACTGGCAAATCCAAATTCAATATTTGATTCACATCATCTACATTTAACTGCGCTTGCACCAAAAAAGTGCGATCGTCCAATACTTGCAAAGCAATTTCTTTGCTGTCGGGCGACTGGTAGCTGCGGCCGATAATTTCCGCAATCAAATCCCGCAACGTTACTAACCCGGAAATGCCGCCAAATTCATCGACAACGATCGCAATTTCTTCCGACGAACTCTGCATCAAAGGCAGCAGTTCCCCCAGCAGCATCATCTCCGGTACAAACCTCACCGAACCCATCCAAGGTAAAATTGGCGTGTCGGGAGATAGCAAACCTTCAGCTAGGGGTTTCGCAAGTTGTTTGAAGCCAATAATGCCGATAATGTCGTCTAAAGAATCTCCCGTCACGGGATAGCGGGAATGGTGAGAAATCGCCATTTCGTCGAGCAAAGTTTGAAAAGTTGCCGTCTTGGGAAGTGCGACAATGCTAGGCCTCGGCACCATTACTTCTTCTACCCAAACTTCGCCAAATTCAAACACGTTGTTGAGCAATTCTCGCTTTTCTGCTTCCAAGCCGCTGGATTCGCTGGAAGTAGCTATAATTAATTGCAGCTCTTCGGGAGTAACCGGTCGGTGCCTTAGATCGTATTCGATGCCCACAAACCGCAAAAGCGATCGAGTAGATTGATTGAGAAACGACACAAAGGGCTTGAACAGACGGGCAATCAATAAACTCGGAGGCCCTAAACTTCTGGCTAGCTGTTCGGAATACAGTAAGGCTACAGATTTGGGAAAGAGTTCGCCCAGTACGATTTGCAGGTAAGCTAGCAACAAAAAAGTTACTATTGATATGCTAAAAGAATGGGCGATCGCCGACTTGATGTAAATTGGCAGCGGCAAATAGCCGATCGACATTCTCACTAGCACGGCGATCGTACTTTCCCCAATCCAGCCGAGAGCTAAACTAGAAAGAGTGATTCCCAACTGCATTGTCGAGAGCAATCGCTCAATACTTTGCTGCAAAGATTGCACAGTTAAAGCTGCAACGTCGCCAGCATCCACTAACTGATTGATGCGCGAGCGGCGTACCGTCACCATCGAAAACTCAGCCGCCACAAAAAAAGCATTGATCGCAATCAGCAACAGCACTGACAGCAACCGCGACAGCACCTCTGTCCAAGTCATCGCGGGTAAATCAGATATCTCCTGCACTCTCGCCCCTAAAAGTGACACAACGCTCCCTAGAACAACTTTCTCGATCGAACCTGAGAATCCCTCTGGAGGTTTTGCTCCTTTTGTTTTACTTCACCACTGGAATGCCAGATATTTGCAACTGAAGTTTTTGACCTGGATAATCTGTCAGCGTCAGCGAAACTTCCTTAGCATTTTCCAGCAAAGCTGTGGGAATACTCACCGTACCGTAATACACCTGCCCGTTGGGGGGCAGTTCGGCCGGCAAATCCTCGGCAGTCGCGCTCAGGGCCCGGCCGCGATCGTCAGTGACGTTCAAGAAACTGTAGAGAAACCTCACAGCTTGGGAGCCTTCGTTTTTCATGCTCACGTCTAGCAGCATGGAGTTGCTGCGCTGACTGGCCGCGCTCACTTCCAAAGTTATTCCCCCGTCGCGACTGTTGAGGGGAAACTTGGCGCTGGCATTTTGTGCGCCGGTTTTTTTGGCTGTGGCTGGTTTAGAGCTTGCCTTGTCTGTTTTAGTATTTGCCCCGGCCGTTGTTTTTTCAGGATCGCGACCTTCTACCCGCGCTTTGACGGTTTTGAGAATGTCTTTTTCTTTCAAAATGCTCACTTGGTCTTTGCTAGCCACAGTTCCCTGCTTGCCGCTGCCAGCATTGTTGCTGGGGCGAATATCGGGTTGAGTCGTTCCTTTCAAGGCTTCGCGACCTATAGTAAATCCCCAAACAGAACTCGTCACGCCTGCTCCAAACATCAGAGCCAGGAGAACTAGAGTCAGCACTACCGTCGAATTCACTGCCATTGCCTATAATTTTATGCCGAGTCCTAGAAACTGCTTTATCCGGTCGATCGGCTTGCCTAAGAGTGGCTAACAGGCGATCGGGGAATCAGCAGATCTAAAGATTTTGATTTTTGTTCTCTAGTTCTAGCACGGACTGAGAAATTATGTTATAATTCATCTTGAGTTAGGTCGAACAAATCGACTTAACGGCAGTTGGCCGAGCGGTTTAGGCAGCGAACTCATAATTCGCCCCAGGCAGGTTCAACTCCTGCACTGCCGATTTTTAATAACTTAGGACGCTCAGCGCGCGAAAAACCCCTTTCTTCCTAAAGGCTTGCTTACCCAAAAGCCCCTATTCTGGTAGAAACCGGGTTTTTTACTTTGTCAGCGGGCGGAAACGAAGTATTTTGCTCGGTGATGGACGCAAAAAGTGGTTTGACGCGCTACTGACAGCGCACCCTACGTAGTTTATTGAGCTGGACTTTGTTTAAAAGTCATTTGTGTCCAATCTAAAATCTAAAATCTAAAATCGTATTATCCCTTAATTAACT
>JAICRN010000377.1 GCA_025937335.1 Microcoleus sp. TY_ISSM_2_bin.22 | reverse complement strand
TTTTAGCAGCCGCCTGAGGCTTGTCAGTGCTGGGTAAGTCGGTTGTCTCGGCTGTGTCGGAACTCGGATCGTTCTCGATGATCGCAGCACTGGGAGTTTCCGATTCGCCAGCGGTAGGATTTTTCGGTTCTTTGGGCTTTTTAGCAGCCCGCTGAGGCTTGTCAGTGCTGGGCAAGTCGGTTGTCTCGGGTGTGTCGGAACTCGGAGCGTTCTCGATCGAAGCACTGGGAGTTTCTGATTCTCCAGCAGTAGGATTTTGCGGTTCTTCTGGCATTAACGCTTCCTTTTAAAAGTGATCGGTAAGGAGTTGTGAGTGTAGGTGCAGGCGATCGACTTTCTCGATCGCCGAAACTTTTTATCGGAAACCAACCTGAGAAAATTGCAATGCCAAAAAATTTGAACTCAACAAACTCAGGGCGATCGCCCGCAAAGATCGCAACTCCTTTGGTTATTCTAAATCTCAGCGACAGCTCGTTCAATCAAACGGCGGGCGAGAGTTTGAACACCGGTGTGTTCGTAGTAGTTGGTAGTCATATCGAGGAATGCGCCCACGTAATCCACCTTGTCGGCAGAAATGTCTACAAAATTCTGCAAGTGGCCGAGTACGTTTTGGGGAGTCAAACCTCGATCGCTTACAAAAGAGCTCATCCAGCCAGAAACCGAGTTAAAGCTTTCGCCAATAAAGCCAAGCTGGCCTGCGGGAGAGCCCCCAGGAATCATGCCGCCGATCGACTTAAAGGCCGAATTATCTTGCAAATCGTTTGGGGAGAGCCTCTGAATCCAAGACTGAGTTGCCATGATAAAGTCTGGACCCAAAGGAATCAAACCGTCAAAACAAACCAAAGCAGCCATCCGCATCAGGGATTCGCCGCCGTAGTCGCCCAAAGCTGCCGCAAAATCGCCGATGCTGTCGCCGGGAATGCCGTTGATTTGGCAAAAAGCGAGCAACTCAGTGACTAACTTCAAAGAAAGGTCGATCGTTTGAGCTTTTTCAGCCTTCGGAGTGATATTGCCGAGGAACGACAAAAACGAGACATTTTCCGCAACCTTATTAGCGAGGGCGGCACTGCCCAAAGCCTTGTCGGCACTGTCAATAGTTTGGTAAAGCCAGAGAGCGCGCTGGTAGCCCTGAGACTTATCGTTGAAGAGGTAGATGGCGCGATCGCCAATTTGCTGGATCAATTCTTCGTCAGTTTCGCCAGTAACGGTGCGAATGGTATTTTCAAAGCCCACTAAATTGTTCCACTCGCCGGGAACCACAAAATCAAGCGCTCGTAGGGCTTTGACAGTCATGTTGTCTTGAGGCAGTTGATCGACTAATTCAAAGACTGTTTTGCTCACAAAAAACTCCTTATGCTAGAACGCGAATCAAAGGTATTACTTTTAGCAGATGGCAAAAACTTCAAAGTCTCTTTTTGGCAGAACTTAGTTCTGATAGCGCCAGACAGGAGTCGGGCGCGGAGTTTGACAAGAGACATTGCTACTTGAGGCTGGCGAGCCCGCGGAGGTTAAATTTTGACAGCCAATCTTCGCGATCGCTAGCGGTAAAAGAGGGATCGCGGGATTGAACTTTAACTTGATAGCGATCTGCCACTAAAACAGCAGTGATATTAGCACCTTGGGTGACAGCCGGATAGCCGCCGATTTGCTTGGTACTTTGCTTAAATTTTGCGCCTGCCGACGGGTTGCCGGCGATGTCGTTAATCGAGAGCATCGCGACATTTTTACCGCCTTTGTTCAGCTTAGCTTCAGCAAAACCAGATTTTTCTTGAGCGAAGACGCGATCGAATCCACCGCCAGAAGAGGGGAAGTATTTATTTAACTTACCGCCTGCAACTGCCTTCTGGGGCAGATTTTGATTGCTGGCATTTGATTTATCAGCAGTTGTCTGCTGTGCTCTACCAGGTTTTTGAGTGCTTTCCTGCTGGGCTTTGTCCCAGCGGGAGGGAGTTTGGGTTTGACCGCAGGCGGTCACTAACAGCAGTAGCGAGATCAGAAATGGAGCTAAAATTTTGCGCGCGGAGGGAAATGGCATCGCTGTCTCCTCATGAGATAGTTTCCAATAACAATTGTGGCTCAGGACTTCGCAATTTGTGTTGTACGAGGGGATGATTTGTGCTTGCGGGAAAAAAATCTTTGTAAAAAAATCCTCTGCCCACACGGCAGAGGATTTTTCGCGTTCACAAATTTAGATCCGAGAAGACAGAAGGATTGCTCCACACAGTCAAGTCTGGGGGTTGGGTAAAGAAACCAAATTTCCTAATTACCAGCAATCTCAAAACAATTTTTTCTGATTTTCCCTAGATTTATTTAGAGGTTTCAGAACATTTGTCTGTCTGTCTTCCAACTTAGGTCTTGCTCTGGGCGTACAGATCAGGCGTCGCTTTCAATGTAGATAAACAACAAACCCATTACCACAACCGGCATCAGCCAGGTAATTAGCGGAATCAAGATCCAAGGCAAGAAAGAAGCGGCGTAGGAACCTGTCATATCAAATTCTCCAAACTAAAGTTAGTGTGTTCCAACAGGGATATTTGGGAGTGGAGTCTAATTATTGACTAAACCCCGGAAAATGGCGTCAACGCCGTTAAAGTTTTCGAGTAAGAAATAGGCAGCAAAGACGCCGCTCATCCCGCCAATGAAGAAACCAGCGGTAAACTGGCTCCAGCCTTCAGCATTTCTGAGAGAATCGGGAGTCATGGGATTAGCACTCGGGTAGCTGGTGTTGTCTTGCTTGAAAGACACCAAACCGTAGGCAGACATACCTGCTGTGCCGAGCAAAACTAAAACGAGGGCTGTAATTAATCCGCCGAGATTAGCTGCTTCTGGATAATCCCGCAGCGGCCCGAAGACGATTTCGGGACCGACTAGGAAATAACCGTGGGCCAAACCGATTTCCAGACCTCGAACTAGGGGCGAGAGTCCTTTGCGGTAGGCGGGCAAGTTCCCAATGAATGCTTTTGTGAAATCAGAAGCACTGATAGGAGTTGCTAGATGACCCGTGAAGGGGTCACCGTTAAAGGGTTTAATAAGCTCTGCATCTCTGGGATCGGCCATATTCTCTTTTTCCTCGCTGTGCGTAAAAGTTGAGGCGTTCAAGTCATATTTTACGCAGGGAGGTGTTTCCTAATTGCATAATTGGCAGCGAGCTTTAGAAAAGTTCATCATTCTTTAGTTTTTGGAAGAATTTTTCTTTTGTCCCTTATACCAGAAAGCGAGTCGATCGGGCGACACCCCTAAGAAATAAGCGATGATTACTATTTGATTAATGGCGGTGGTTTTGATGACCCCAAGCTGCTGCCAGCGGCGGGCGGATGTCAGCACAGGGCGGGGTACTATTTCGATGCGGCCTTGTTGTTTCAACCGCCGGACGAATTCAAAGTCTTCCATGAGGGGCAAGTCGGGAAAACCGCCAATTTTGTCAAAAGTAGCTGCGTTGAGGAAAATGGCTTGATCGCCGTAGGGCATTTGCAGAAAGTTCGATCGCCAGTTTACCCCTGTTTCTACCAGCCGGAGGCTGAGTCTGCGGGCGTCAATCTTGAGTTCAAAGGCCCCCGCTACTGCGGACGGGTTAGCTAGTGTCCGACGCGCGCAAGAGTCGTACCCCCGAGGCAAAAGAGTGTCTGCGTGGAGAAACAGCAATATCTCTCCAGTCGCTGCGGCGGCACCTGCATTCATTTGGATGGCGCGGCCTGGGGCGGTGGAGATAACTCGGATGCCCAAAGATTTTGCTATATCTGCTGTACCGTCGCTGCTGCCGCCGTCGGCGACAATTATTTCGACATTTTTTGCCTCAAGGGCGGTGGAGATGACTGGGGCAATTGTAGGTGCTTCGTTTAAGACGGGAATGATAATGGAAATTTTGAGATTGGGATTTTCTGGCGACATACAGACTTAAGCAGCCCGTGAGAGAGGGCGGGTTTTGTACAAAGCTGATTTTGCCAATTTCTGACCCCGGACTCGCCCCTACATTTGGTCTTAAAGTGGGAGAGCGAGTTTTGTCAAAAGCAAAGCTATTAGTTGCTCATTTTTTACGCCGAGCCCGCGCCTACATTGGGCTTTCATGTGGCAGGGCGGGTTTTGTACAAAGCCGATCTGTTAGTTGCTACTAAGTTTATTTGCTAATTTTTGGTTTTTTCTCGCGCCCGGGACTATTGTCCCAAGCGCTGTCTAACTGCTACTGAGATTCAGCATTTGGTTAGACAAATACAATTACTATATTATGACGTTTTGGTTTTACAATCAAGCATTTTTATCGAAATAAATATGATTTTTTCTAATAATTTATAAATTTTAAATAGACTTGATTTATTTCAATATGTCGATATTTAAATCGAGGAGATCTTCTGGTCGATCGATATCTGCAAGAGTGGGAAGATAAGCAATATTGAGGTCGAGATTTTGGGCGATCGCCCGCGTACAAGCAAATACTTCACTGGTTCCCCACTGAATGCCACCGAACAATTCCGGTATCGATCGCCGCAGCCCGATCAGATAATAACCTCCGTCTTTGGCCGGGCCCAAAACTAAATCGTTATTGCTCAATTCCTCAAAAGCTTGTGCCATGATTTCTGCTTTCAAACCAGGACAATCTGTGCCGATAATAGCAGTTTTCTCAACCCCTGAATTAAAAGACTTTTGAAACGCTGCTGTCATTCTTGCGCCCAAATCACCGTCTATTTGATTTTCACAATAAATATCACTTCCCAACCACTCTTGCATCAGTTGTTGGCTGCCGCCGGATCGGTGAATTTCTACGGATAACCGGCGGGATTTTTGGAGAGAGAGAGCGCAGGCGATCGTCCGTCGGGCCATCAAGCCGTGAAGGTTGGCAGCGCCTGTTTTTCCCAGCACCGGAATTAGTCGAGTTTTGGTTGTTCCCGGTTCGGGATAGCGGGTGAAAACAATCAGTTTTTCGGACATCATTTATTGTTCATGAGTTTTAAAGACAGGAACCGCAGAGGAAGAGAAGAGAAAGAGTGGACAACTGATTCACAAATTGCCGATCGATGTTGGTGGATTAGGCAATGACTTAATTTAATCGCCGCGCCCAACCCACCACACAATAAATTCACTTAAAAATAGCCAGCGGTATAGCCAGCGGTTAGCTCATTTCTAGCATCCGCTGGATGGGCTGTAAGGCTGCTAGTTGAATATCTTGGGGCATAGTAATTTCAGGGGTTTGATTTTTTAGGGATAGATACAATTTTTCCAAGGTATTTAATCTCATGTGCGGGCATTCGTTGCAAGCGCAATTATTATTGGTTGAAGGAGCGGGAATAAATCGTTTGTGCGGAGCTTGCTTTTCCATTTGGTGAATGATTCCCGGTTCAGTCGCGACAATAAAAGCTTGGCTGGAACTAGCTTGAGAATATTTGAGCAAAGCGGTGGTGGAGCCGATGTAATTGGCGTGGCGCAGCACCGGAGGTTCGCATTCTGGGTGGGCAATTATTTCGGCTTCGGGATTTTCGATTTTGAGTTGAACTATCTTTTTTTCTGAGAAGTTTTCGTGGACGATGCAAGCTCCTTGCCAAATCTCCATGTTTCTGCCTGTTTGTTCCATGACGTAGCGGCCGAGATTGCGATCTGGCCCAAAAATTATCGGCTGATTTTCGGGAATTTGGTTGACAATTTTAACCGCGTTAGAACTGGTGCAAATTATATCGCTCATTGCCTTAATTGCGGCGGTACAATTAATGTAGGAAATTACCAAATGTCCCGGTCGAGCGGCTTTGAAAGCTGCAAAGGCTTCGGGAGGGCAACTGTCGGCGAGGGAACACCCAGCATTTAAGTCTGGCAACAATACTAATTTGTCGGGATTGAGAATTTTTGCGGTTTCTGCCATGAAATGAACTCCGGCAAAAACTATGACATCGGCG
>JAICRN010000503.1 GCA_025937335.1 Microcoleus sp. TY_ISSM_2_bin.22 | reverse complement strand
TAATTCCGATGCTACCGGAAACGATATCATTAGTGATTAGTTAGCAGTCATTTTTCTTGGTTTGTAGTAAGAAATAAAGTCCTTCTTTTTTCGAGAATCAGGAATAAAGTCCTCACTACAAACTTGAATAACTAATGACTAATGGCCGATGACTGATGACTCTTTACGTTGGGGCCAACTCTTTTTTGGTCAACTCCGTGTACCGAGCGACTATTTGGCGGAATTCGTCGCCGTCGATCGTTTCTTCATCCAACAGCGCTTCGACAAGTTTGTCTACCAAAGCGCGGTTTTCGCGGATAATCCGGCGAGCTTCTTCGTAGCAGTGAAAGGCGATTTCCCGGACTTGCCGATCGATCTTGATTGCCATTTCTTCGGAATATTCGGATCGCGAATTCCAGTTTTGACCCAAAAACACCTCATTGTTAGGACTTTCCAGGGCCACAGGCCCCAAATCCGACATTCCGTAAAGCGTTACCATCTCCCTCGCGAGACTGCTAACTTTTCTGAGATCGCTGCTGGCACCGGTGTCGATTTCAGCATCGCCATAAACTTCTGCTTCCGCCGCCCGTCCCCCCAAAGCTACTGTAATCCGGTTTAACAACAAAGCGCGACTCCTCAAACCTTCGCTGTCGAGCATTTCGTCGTCGAGCACAAAGCTCGTAAAGCCTTCTACCCCGCCGGAACGGGGAATAATCGTTACTTTTTCAACTGGATCGGCATTTTTGAGCATTGTCGCGACTAGGGCGTGTCCGACTTCGTGGTATGCTGTCATCCACTTTTTCTTGCTGTCGAGCAGGGGGTTGAGGGTGAGCCCGATCGTGATCCGGTCGATCGCGTCGTTAACTTCTAAGTTACTAATAGTGTCTTTGCGACGCCTCGCGGTGAGAATGGCTGCTTCGTTGAGCAAGTTTGCCAAGTCGGCACCGGAAAAGCCGGGAGTGCGGCGGGCGATCGTGTCTAGGGCAACTTCTGGGTCGAGTTTTTTGTTGCGCGCGTGAACTTGCAAAATCCCCAAACGCCCTTTGTAGCTGGGTAAATCTACCGTTACTTGGCGATCGAACCTGCCGGGCCGCAGCAGGGCGGTATCGAGCACGTCGGGGCGGTTGGTAGCTGCAATGATAATCACGCCGCTGTTCCCTTCAAACCCGTCCATTTCTGTCAGCAACTGGTTGAGAGTTTGTTCGCGTTCGTCGTTGCCGCCGCCGATACCAGCGCCGCGCTGCCTTCCTACGGCGTCTATTTCGTCGATGAAGACGATGCAGGGGGAATTTTCTTTAGCTTTGCGGAACAAGTCGCGGACGCGGGAAGCGCCGACTCCGACGAACATTTCTACAAATTCGGAACCGGAGATGCTGAAGAAGGGGACGCCTGCTTCGCCTGCGATGGCTTTTGCCAGCATTGTTTTGCCGGTTCCGGGAGGCCCGATTAACAGAACTCCTCTGGGAATTTTCGCGCCGATGGCGTTGAAGCGTTCGGGTTTTTTGAGGAAAGTTACGACTTCTTGCAGTTCTTCTTTAGCTTCTTCGATGCCTGCTACGTCGTCGAACATCACGCCGGTTTTGGCTTCCATTTGGAAACGTGCCCTGGATTTGCCGAAGTTCATGGCATTTCCTTGAGATTGGGTCGATCGGCGCATGATTGCCATCAACACTGCCAACACCGCAAAAATCACTAGCAAGTTTACTACTAAACTGACTGCCGCTGCGTTGTCGGGTGTTTGTTTGACTTCAAAGTCAATCTTTTTGGCACGGATTTGCGAGTACAGTTCTCGGTTGTTGTAGTCGAACAGGGTAACTGATTGGGCCTGATCGCTTTTTTGATCTTTTAGCCTAACTTTGGCAGTTCTTTGAGTTTCGTCTACTTCGATTTTACTGACTTGCCCTTTTTCTATGTTGTCGATCAGTTGGCTGTAACTCATGCTGGTTGGGGCGCTCTCGGCAAAAACCGGGATCGAGAGCAATATTCCTTGAGAAATCACCAAACTGCCCAGGATGCGCCAAATATTCCGTCCTGGAATTGATTTTTTAGGATTCTGGCTCGATTTGTCTTTGTTTACAGCGAGATGCCCCAGCCATGCGTGTTTCCAAGAATTTTTCATATTGCTTTGCCCAAGGTTGAAGACTGCCAAGATTGACCGTTTTTGGTTTGCTACGTTTATTTATTTTAACAAGAGGGCGGGTGTTGAATGGGTTTATCTCTCGCTGGCATCTTCACAGGCCCCTCAAAATAGTCGGTTGTGAACCATCCGAGTCTGTTGTCCCTGACCGGGCTTACGAGCACTCACCCCTCTTACCCATAACCTTCTGTTCTTCCTTCTATTTTCTACACCGGAAACTTCACTTGACAGTTGCCGATCGAACTTGCTATCTTATTCATAGTCGGAATGAGTACGCTTTAGTCGTTGTTTTTGAGTTTTATGGTAAAAATTGTCGGCATTGGCGGAAGTTTGCGGGCTGGCTCCTACAGCCAGTTAGCGTTGAAGGTAGCAGCAGAACGGGCGCAGGTCTTGGGCGCTGAAGTTGAAATATTCGATTTGCGATCGCTTAATCTGCCCTTTTGTGACGGAGAGAATGATTATCACAAGTTTCCTGATGTGGAAAAGCTGCAGAATGCGGTTAAGGAAGCCGACGGTTTGATTTTGGCAACGCCGGAGTATCACGGCAGCGTCAGCGGTGCTCTCAAGAATGCCCTGGATTTGATGAGTTTTGAGCATTTGGACGGGAAAGTTGCGGGTGCGATTAGCGTTTTGGGAGGGCAAGTTAACAGCAACGCACTCAACGATTTGCGCGTGATTTTGAGATGGGTGCACGCTTGGGTAATTCCGGAACAGATTGCGATCGGACAAGCTTGGAAAGCTTTTAGTCCCGACGGTAAATTGTTGGATGAAAAACTGTCTGAAAGGTTCGACGAATTTGCTCGGAGTTTAGTAGAAAATACGCGGAAATTGCGAGGAATTTCTTAGCAGACGGCTTGCTTTCGCCAGTAGTCATTGGTAATGGGTAATTGGGAATTGGGAATTGGTAGTAACTAACCAATAACCAATAACTCATGACTATTGGTAACGGGCAAGGAGTAATTTGTATTGGTTATTGGCAATTGGTAATTTGTAGCAACCAACTAATGACTGCTGACTGCTGACTGCTGACTGCTGACTGCTGACTTCAAAATGGCATATCGATCATGTCTCCGAAAGGATGGGGTACGTCGATCGCCATTCTTCCGGGTTTTGACTCATATTTGTCTATCCACTTTTTGGCCAATTCCAAAGCTTCCTCCTCAGTCTTGGCATTTTGGACGGCGACGTGGCGGTTGCCGCGGCTATCCCAAACCTCAACGTAGAAGACTTTCTGAGATTGAATAATCCAACCTTTATAAGTGTCTGCTGGTTCCATAGTGAGAATCCTAAAATAATCGGGCGGGGAGTTCGAGTGGCGAGCTAATTGTAAATATTGCCCTGTGTAAAATGAATTTTACGGGGGTTTCTATAGTATTTTTGGAAAAAAGTCAGTTTTACGGTTAACCTCATGACCAGACTCCTGAAGCAATTATTTAATTGGAGAAAATATCTCCAACCTTTGGCGGCGGCGATCGCGATCGCCCTAATCGCATCCCAGATGGCGGTATTGCCGGCATTGGCGACGGGCGTGTACGAAATGCCGGTGTTGTCGGCGGGCGATCGTACTTGGGTGTTCGACAAAGGCGACGTGCTCAGCCGCAGCAGCGAAAGCAATATCAGCAGCGTGCTCGACAACCTGGAAAACAAAACAGGGAAACAAGTCAGGTTTGTCACCATCCACCGCTTAGACTACGGCGAAACGACTGCCACTTTCACCGACCAACTGTTTGAACAGTGGTTTCCCGAAAAAGAAGACCAGACTAATCAAATTTTACTCGTTCTCGACACTGTTACCAACAACGCGGCAATCCGCACCGGCGAAGGGGTTAAGTCCCTGCTAACCGATGAAATTGCCCAGAGTGTAGCTGGGGAAACCGTGCAAGTGCCGCTGCGGGAAGGCAATAAATACAACGAGGCATTTGCGGCTGCAAGTACGCGCATTGCAACTGTTTTGTCGGGCGAACCCGATCCGGGTCCTCCTGAAGTTGTTGACAACATTCAAGTTGAAGGCACGTTTAAAAAAGCTGAAGAAACAGACCAAGGCAATGCCACAGTTGTTGTGGTTGTGCTGTTGGTATTGGCGACAGTGATTCCGATGGTGACTTATTTCTGGTATCAAGGTTTTTCGTGATCGGTGCTGCTAAATCCGATCGGTTGCCGTTTTGTCAAGAAAATATGGCAGGGCTGCACTAATCTTGAACGTATTCTCGATCGCTCAACAATGCAATTTCTGCCCGCACAAATTCCCGTCCCAGATAAGCCGCGTGATCCAACATTGTCACCGGACTGGGGCGGGTTTCTTCTAGGATTTTGACACAAAGTTCTTTAGCAGTTCTGCCGGTAAAAAGTGTGGCCTGAGTGCGTTCTACTTTGCCGCGGGCGGGGATGGGTTTACCAGTTTCGGGATCGACTGCCAGGCCTCGATCGTCGATGATGTTGGTGAAATGTTTGGCACAAATTAAGCT
>JAICRN010000028.1 GCA_025937335.1 Microcoleus sp. TY_ISSM_2_bin.22 | reverse complement strand
GGCATATTGTCGATCGCACAACTACGGGAAATTCAGACTAAATATTTATCTGGAACCATCAAGAACCACCTAGCAAAAGAGTATGGAGTACAACATGAAACTATTACTAAGATACTTCAGACAAATATTCCCGATAACTTCACTACAGTTCCCCCCGGTTTTGTAGGAGAAATTCAAGACAGTGGCTGCATAATTTTTCAAGGTGCAAAGGATGGTCAAGGTGGTTATGGCAGGTACTTAAAAAATGGAAAATCCCAATCAGTTACTCGTGCTGTTTTAGCAGAGAAATTAGGATGTGAAGTTCCGACTTCGATAGATGCTTGTCATACCTGCGATAATCCCAGTTGTATTAATCCAGAACACCTTTGGGGTGGTACTCGCACTCAAAATTCATTAGATGCTTCTAAGAAAGGACGCACTCAAGGCAAAAGTCATCCCCTTTCCAAGGCTAAATTAGACTGGGAAAAGGTGCGAGAAATTCGGCAAAAACTAGCTGCTGGACAGAGAGTGAAGGATTTAGCTCAGGAATATGGTGTGGGTCGCAAAACCATACATGATATTAAGTATCACGTCACTTGGAAGGAAGAAGGCCAAGAGGTTCCAGTTCCTCGCATGGGTGGATATATCGATCGGAAATTGACTTTCGAGCAAGCTCTTGAGGTACGAAAAAGGATTAGAGATAGAGAATGTATCTCTAAAATAGCTGATGACTTAAGAGTATCCTCAAGTGTCATCTATGATATTAAAAATAATATCACATATAAAGGAGTATAAGATTGATTTAAACCGTAAAAAAAGCACAGAAAAAAGATAAACTACCCCAAATAATCTACTGTAAATTATCAATTGGAGTCAAGAATGGCTAAAATAGAACAACGCTTTGATTACGTCAAAATCGGGTTAGCTTCACCAGAAAGAATTCGACAGTGGGGAGAGAGGACTTTACCCAACGGTCAGATAACTGGAGAAGTGACGAAACCCGAAACAATTAATTACAGGACTTTGAAACCTGAAATGGATGGCTTGTTTTGCGAGCGCATTTTTGGGCCTGCAAAAGATTGGGAATGTCATTGTGGGAAGTACAAACGAGTTCGCCATAGAGGCATTGTTTGCGAAAGATGCGGTGTTGAAGTCACTGAATCTCGCGTTCGCCGTCACCGGATGGGATTTATCAAATTAGCAGCTCCAGTAGCTCACGTTTGGTATCTCAAAGGCATCCCGAGTTACATGGCAATTCTATTAGATATGCCCCTGCGAGATGTCGAACAAATCGTCTATTTCAACGCCTATGTTGTCCTCAATCCCGGTAATGCCGAAAAGCTGCAATACAAGCAATTGCTTACGGAAGATGCTTGGCTGGAAATAGAAGACGAACTTTACAGCGAAGATTCCACGCTGACGGGCGTAGAAGTAGGCATAGGTGCTGAAGCTTTGCAAGTTTTGCTGCAAAATATTCCGCTAGAAAGTGAAGCGGAAAAGTTGCGGGAAGATATTGCTAATGCTAAAGGTCAAAAACGGGCAAAGTTAATTAAACGCTTGCGGGTTATTGACAACTTCATCGCTACGGGATCTCAACCAGATTGGATGGTACTCAACGTGATTCCGGTGATTCCCCCGGACTTGCGACCCATGGTGCAGCTAGACGGCGGGCGTTTTGCAACGAGCGACCTCAACGACCTCTACCGGAGAGTCATCAACCGCAACAACCGTTTGGCCAGACTGCAAGAAATTCTGGCACCGGAGATTATCATCCGCAACGAAAAGCGGATGCTGCAAGAAGCTGTGGATGCCCTGATAGACAACGGTCGCCGGGGCCGGACGGTGGTGGGGGCAAACAACCGCCCGCTGAAGTCGCTGTCGGACATCATTGAAGGGAAACAAGGCCGCTTCCGGCAAAACTTGCTGGGGAAACGGGTTGATTACTCCGGGCGTTCGGTGATTGTGGTGGGGCCGAAACTGAAAATTCATCAGTGCGGTTTGCCGAGGGAAATGGCGATCGAACTTTTCCAGCCTTTCGTCATCCACCGCTTGATCCGCCAAGGATTGGTCAACAACATCAAAGCTGCGAAAAAACTGATCCAGCGCAACGATCCCAGCGTTTGGGACGTGCTTCAGGAGGTGATTGAAGGACACCCGGTAATGCTGAACCGCGCGCCGACGCTGCACCGTTTGGGGATTCAAGCCTTTGAACCGATTTTGGTGGACGGCAGGGCGATTCAGCTTCACCCGCTAGTCTGTCCGGCTTTTAACGCTGACTTTGACGGCGACCAAATGGCCGTACACGTGCCTTTGTCTCTGGAATCTCAGGCGGAAGCGCGCTTGCTGATGCTGGCTTCTAACAACATTATGTCGCCGGCAACCGGAAGGCCGATCGTCACTCCTTCTCAAGATATGGTGCTCGGTTGCTATTACTTGACAGCCGAAAATCCTGACGCTCAAAAAGGAGCCGGTCACTATTTCTCCAACCTTACCGACGCGGTTGTCGCTTACGAACAAGGAGTCGTTGACTTGCACTCATACGTGTGGGTGAGGTTTCAAGGCCCCATAGAAAACATAGAACCCGAGGGAGAACCGCTGAAGGTGGAACGCTCTGCCGACGGTATAGTGACGAAAGAATACAAGTTCCGCCGGGTTCGGGAAGACGGAGAGGGCAAGTTGATCAATCAGTTCATTCGCACTACTCCGGGCAGGATTATCTATCACAAAACGATCGAATCGGTAATTAACAATTAGAAATTGGTAATTGGTAATCGGTAATTAGTAATTGGTAATAACTGACAAAGAATAGCTAAAAAGTAATAGCATTCGACGCCGTGAAAACTACCAATTACGAATTACAGATTGCCAATTACGAATTATGAATTAGGGATTACCAATTACGGATTACCAATTACCAACACCAGAGAAATGACAGAAAATAAAGAAATTGTTTTTCGCAATCGAGTTGTTGACAAAGGTCAGCTCAAAAAATTAATCTCTTGGTCTTTCATGCACTACGGAACGGCCCGTACAGCCCAAATGGCCGACAAACTCAAAGACTTGGGTTTCCGCTACGCCACAAAAGCCGGCGTCAGCATCAGCGTAGATGACCTGCAAGTGCCGCCGTCTAAAAGGTCGCTCCTAGATGCGGCGGAAGAAGAAATCCGCATCACAGAACAAAAATATACCAGAGGCGAAATCACCGAAGTCGAACGCTTCCAAAAAGTAATCGACACCTGGAACAGCACCTCAGAAGACCTCAAAGACGAAGTAGTCAAAAACTTCCGAGCCACAGACCCGCTCAACTCGGTCTACATGATGGCTTTCTCCGGCGCGCGGGGAAACATTTCTCAAGTGCGGCAGTTGGTGGGAATGCGCGGATTGATGGCTGACCCCCAAGGAGAAATCATCGACTTGCCCATTAAAACCAACTTCCGCGAAGGACTGACAGTCACCGAATACATTATTTCCTCCTACGGAGCGCGCAAAGGCTTGGTAGATACAGCATTACGCACTGCGGACTCCGGCTATTTGACTCGCCGACTCGTGGACGTATCCCAAGACGTAATCGTGCGCGAAGTAGACTGCGGTACTCAGCGGGGCATCCGCGTAAGAGCGATGACAGACGGAGCTACCGTGCTCATTCCCCTAAAAGAACGGCTGCTGGGACGTGTTTTTGCCCGAGACGTGGTGCACCCCAAAACCGGGGAAATCGTTGCTTACGGCAGCGAAAAAGCTGTCCGCAATCAGCCAATTACTGAGGAGTTGGCAGGGGAAATTGGTAAAGCAGGGGTGACAGAGGTCTATTTACGATCGCCCCTGACTTGTGAATCTACGCGCTCGGTTTGCCAGCACTGCTACGGCTGGAGTCTGGCCCACTTGCAAATGGTGGACATGGGAGAGGCGATCGGGATTATTGCAGCTCAGTCGATCGGGGAACCGGGAACCCAGCTCACCATGCGTACTTTCCACACCGGCGGCGTATTCACCGGAGAAGTCGCCAAACAAGAACGAGCGCCTTTCCCGGGCACAGTCAAATTCAAGAACTTGCGTACCCGCTCTTTCCGCACCAGACACGGCGAAGAAGCACTGGTAGCAGAAAACAACGGCAAACTCGTATTTGAGGGCGAAGGCTTTGAAGAAGGCAAATCCGGGGCTAAAAATCAAAAACTGAAAATAGAGCTGGCGATCGCCCAGGGTTCTACTTTGATGGTCAAAGACGGACAGCGGGCGATTCCCGGTCAAGTTTTAGCCGAAGTGCCCATCGCCGGCCGCGCCGCCCGCAAAACCACAGAAAAAGTCACTACCGACGTAGCCTCAGACTTGGCGGGAGAAGCCAAATTTGCTGACTTGGTGCCGGAGGAAAAAACCGACCGCCAAGGCAACACTACCCGCACCGCCAGCAAGGGCGGGCTGATTTGGATTCTCTCGGGAGAGGTGTACAACTTGCCGCCGGGTGCCGAACCTGCGGTCAAAAACGGCGATCGGATTCCAGCAAACAGCGTGATCGCCGAAACAAAACTCGTTTCCGAACACGGCGGCGTAGTCCGCATCGCTGACCCCAGAGAGATCGAAATTATCACCGCCCAAGTCCTGCTCGACCAAGCAATCGTGCGGGCAGAAAGCGCCGGCGGCCGCGACCACTACACGATCGAAACAGCTTCCAACCAGCGGTTTTCGCTCAAAACAGCTCCCGGCAGCAAAGTCATCAACGGCGAAGTAGTAGCAGAATTGCTCGACGACAGCTACCGCACCGCTACCGGAGGCATTGTCAAGTACGCAGGAGTAGAAGTCCACAAGCGCGGCAAGGCAAAACTCGGCTACGAAGTCGTCAAAGGCGGCACCCTGCTGTGGATACCCGAAGAATGCCACGAAGTCAACAAAGATATTTCCCTGCTGCTGGTCGAAGACGGCCAGTACGTCGAGGCCGGTACCGAAGTAGTTAAAGATATTTTCTGCCAAACCAGCGGGGCGGTAGAAGTCACTCAGAAAAACGACATCTTGCGGGAGATTGTCATCAAACCCGGGGAACTCCACACAGTCGATCGCCCGCCCCTGACTTTTGGGGAAGGTCAAATTGTCAGCGCCGGCCAGCAAATTTTCCCCGGCTTGGTTGCCGACAAATTGGGCTATGCAGAATATATCGAAACACCCGAAGGCCCCGCTTTGCTGCTGCGGCCGGTGGTCGAATTTCCAGTCCCCGACAAGCCGCCCGTACCTTCCCAGACAGCGCTCAACGAGTCGATCTCCCTCAAAGCAGTCCAGCGGCTGCCCTACAAGGACGGGGAGCGCGTCAAGTCGGTGGAGGGACTGGAATTGCTGCGGACTCAGCTTATTTTGGAAATCGGTTCCGGGGCTCCGCAACTAGCAGCAGATATCGAGCTGCTGCCGGATGAGCCCGAAGCTCTGGCTTTTGGAGCCGACGGTTCCGGGCCAGCTTGGACTTCGCCTGATGCCGCCGAGGCGTCAGGCGAGCTGGCGCTGCCTCAAGACGGCGAGAACGAGCAGCCTTCGAGGATTTTCCGCTTGCAGTTAGTGATTTTGGAATCCCTAGTAATTCGGCGGGACGTATCCGCAGACCCGACTCAGGGCAGCACTCACACCCGGCTGTTGGTGGAAGACGGTCAGTCGATCGCCCCTGGCGCAGTCGTGGCCCGCACCGAGATTCTCTGCAAAGAAGCGGGCATCGTCCGGGGCATCCGCGAAGGGCACAACGAACCCGTGCGCCGCCTGCTGGTGATGCGCGATGCCGATTCTATTTCGATTTCAGTGGCAGGTACCCCTGCTGTCACGCCCGGTCAACTGCTGGTTGCAGGTACCGAAGTAGCTCCGGGAGTTATGTTGGAAGAATCCGGTCAAGTGGTCAAGGTTGTACCGGCAAAAGGGGAGGAACCGGCGAAAATTGTGCTCAGAGTGGCTCGCCCTTACCGGGTTTCCGCAGGTGCAGTGCTGCACGTAGAGGACGGCGATTTGGTACAGCGGGGCGATAATTTGGTGATTCTGGTGTTCGAGCGGGCAAAAACCGGGGATATCATTCAGGGTTTGCCGAGAATTGAGGAACTGCTGGAGGCGCGCAAGCCCAAAGAAGCTTGTATTTTAGCCAAACGCCCGGGCACGGCGAGGGTAGTTGCCGATGACGATGCTGTCGAGCTGGCGGTGATTGAGGATGACGGTCGGATTGAAGAGTATCCTTTGTTACCGGGTCAAAACCCGATCGTTTCCGACGGTCAGCGCGTCGGTGTCGCCGAAGCCTTGACGGACGGGCCTGCCAACCCTCACGAAATTCTGGAGGTGTTCTTCCACGTACTCAAGGAGCGGCAGCCTACTTTTGAGGCAGCTTTAGAGAGTTTCCAACAGGTGCAGACCTTTTTGGTGAATGAGGTGCAGTCGGTTTACCAGTCTCAGGGTGTGGATATTTCTGACAAGCACATTGAGGTAATCGTCCGCCAGATGACTAACAAGGTGCGGATGGAGGACGGCGGCGATACTACTATGCTCCCGGGCGAGTTGGTGGAATTGCGGCAAGTTGAGCAGGTGAATGAGGCGATGTCGATTACTGGCGGGGCTCCGGCTGATTATACTCCGGTGCTGCTGGGGATTACTAAGGCTTCGCTGAATACTGATAGCTTTATTTCCGCTGCTTCGTTCCAGGAGACTACCCGGGTGCTGACTGAGGCTGCGATCGAGGGTAAGTCCGACTGGCTGCGCGGTTTGAAGGAAAATGTGATCATCGGCCGCCTGATTCCTGCGGGGACTGGGTTCAATGCCTATGAGGATGCTGGGGTTCAGGATGCGGCTTTTGACGGTGCTGTGTTTGATGACGAAATCCACGATTTGCAGGAGGATGTGGTACTCGACGATCGCACTGCGCGCCGCGCTTATACGATCGAGAGCGGTTTCGAGATCGGGCGCGGGTCTGACATTGAGGTTGATGAGGATTTTGAGGAGGTTGAGGTTGATGAGGACGATTTTGTCGCTGAGACTGATGATGATTCCCTAGGTGAAGTGGTCGATGACGATGACGATATCGGTTACGACTTCGACGAGGACGAAGACTAATCTCATGTTTTGAGATGGCCGCGCAGCAAGCAATAAGAGCGAGCTGCGCGGAGATTTTTTGGTTCTTCGCGATCGCACGCCCCGAGAGCATGAGTTGAAAAATATTAAATTCTTTTTCTCAAAACTTAAAACTCAAAAGTCATAGCATTGTGCCATCGGCACATCCAAAAGAAGAAGGAATAAGGTAGAAAGTATTCGTCAGAAGGCATAAGTCAGAATAGGAGAATAATTTATAATTCAAGAGTTTCAACGGTTTGTTAGTTCAAACAAAAAACTCTTTGTTCCTGCTTCCTTCTTTCTTCTTCCTTCTTCCTTCGGTTCGCTCAGTCAGGGAGCAAAGCCTTGATCTGATTGACAAACTCTTGATGGTCTACCACAGGCTTAGAGATGTAACCGTCGGCACCGCTTTGATCCAAAAAGGTTTCTCTATCACCCGCCATCGCGTGAGCTGTTACCAAAATAATCGGCAGCGAGGCCGTTTGCGGGTCAGCTTTCAGCAGTTGAGTAATCTTGATGCCGTCAACAGCTTTTCCCTGGTACACGCTCCGCGAAAGAGACACATCCATTAAAATCAAATCAGCTTCGCCGTTCGCAGCAATCTGCATCACCTCTTCAACATTTTCCGTGTGCTTCACGGCTAAGCCCCCCCGCTTAGTCAGAATTTTGGAAAAAACCCGAGCATTAACCAAATCGTCCTCTACAATCAGAACGGTTTTCATAAATAAATATGGGAAGTATGGAAACTTTGCGACTTCAGTCCAAAGAAGAACACGGCACGGGGACTAGATTCCCCGTCAAAAATGCAGAGTTTTTAGCGCCATCAGCCGGGAACCCTGCAAAACCCGTATTTATATCCTTGAGGTAGTAGGCGTGAGAGGGTGTACAGATGCCCTGAAGCATCCAGTACCATCATTTAGACTACTACACACAGACAGTTTAGTTGTTTTTTAGAAGGAGACCTGACACTGCTAGAGGCTCAAGATTCCCAGGTAATAGGTTTCTAGTATCCTCTCTTTCGGTCAAGCCTCTGGCTTGGAGTCCGGGATGTGTGACAATTATTTTCTTTCATGCTCTTAGAATAAAGCAATGTTTATTTATATACTGCCGCTGCTGCATTCGGAGTAGCGAATATAGCAGGGGATTTTGGGGGATTCCCAATTCTCAGTTTTGAGCATCGAGACGGCTCAAAAGATCTAGGCTTCCGTCGATCGAGGTGCGGTCTGACTCTCCCTCTGGCGAGGAGAGCTTTTGACTGCTGAATTTTTAAGGATCGGCATTTGTGAGCGATTATAAGGAAAAGCAGGACTGTGAATCAACCTTACTCACGGCTGAAGGTAAATAAACAGGTAGGCACAAATGAAGGCAACATAGAGGTTAGGGTAAGAGTGGAGAGTAAGAGGCAAGTGTTGCCCGTCTTCGGCACTCTGATTCTGCTTTCAGTAATTAAGTTTATTTTTATCCTCCCGCTGGGCGGTTTTGTCGGACTTTCGGTTTGCCTGCGGCAAACGCTTTTCACTCGAGACAGGCAACCTCAGCATTATTGACCGAGGCTGTCTTCACTCAGGAATTAACGGACACAAGGACTCATGGCTAAACAACTCAACCTACTTTCCGGGCAAGTAATTTCTACGCCTCTGCACGCCGAGATGCAGCAATCCTACCTCGAATATGCCATGAGTGTGATCGTCGGGCGAGCTTTGCCTGATGTCCGCGACGGTTTAAAACCGGTTCACCGTCGAATTTTGTACGCGATGCACGAACTCGGTCTGACGCCAGACCGACCTTACCGCAAGTGCGCCCGGGTAGTTGGAGATGTTTTGGGAAAATATCACCCCCACGGCGACCAATCGGTTTACGACGCTCTGGTGCGCATGGTTCAGGAGTTTTCGAGCCGCTATCCTTTGCTGGCGGGTCACGGCAATTTCGGTTCGGTGGACAATGACCCGGCTGCTGCTATGCGCTACACGGAAACTCGGCTGGCACCGATCGCCCACGAAGCTATGCTAACCCAAGTCGGCGAGGCAACTGTTGATTTTACTGGTAACTTTGACAGTTCGCAGCAGGAACCGACGGCGCTGCCTGCTCAGTTGCCGTTTCTGTTACTCAACGGCTGTGCTGGCATTGCTGTGGGGATGGCAACTAATATCCCGCCGCACAATTTGGGCGAGGTGGTAGACGGTTTAATCGCTTTGATTGAAAACCCTGAACTATCCGACGAGAAGTTGATAGAACTGATTCCGGGTCCTGATTTTCCCACAGGAGGGGAAATCGTCGCTACAGAGGGCATTGTTGACGCCTACACTAAGGGTCGAGGCAGCATTGCGGTCAGGGGTGTAGCCGGGGTGGAAGAGGTGCCAGGTAATCGCAAGGTGCGCACTAAAACGGCGATCGTGGTGACGGAGTTTCCGTTTCAGGTAAATAAGGCGGCTTGGATTGAAAAGGTGGCGGAGTTGGTCAATTCCGGCCGGATCGACGGTATTTCTGATTTGCGTGACGAGAGCGATCGCGAAGGCATTCGAGTTGTGGTTGAACTCAAGCGGGAATGTACCCCAGAAGCGGTTCTGGCTCGTCTTTATCAACAAACAGACCTACAAACAAATTTTGGCGCGATTTTGCTGGCAATTGTTAACGGTCAACCGCGACAGTTGACGCTGAGACAATTGTTGCAGGAATTTCTGGATTTCCGGGAAGTGACTCTTACCCGCCGCTACAATTACGAGTTGCAGGCTGCAGAACGCCGCTGTCATATTGTCCAAGGCTTAATCTTGGCTTTGACAAATCTCGATACAGCGATCGACATTCTCAGAAATTCTCCTGACGGCACTACTGCTAAGCAAACTTTGCAAGTTCGCCTCAATTTGAGCGAAAGTCAAGCTGATGCTATTTTGGCGATGCCGATGCGCAGGCTGACTGGTTTGGAAAGGCAAAATTTGCAGTCTGAGTTTGATGAGTTGATGGCTAACATTCAAGAATTGCAGCGGTTGTTGAGCGACAGGCGCGAACTTTTGAAGGCTTTAAAGAAGGAATTTCGATCGCTCAAACGCAAGTACGCTGACCCCCGCCGCACTAAATTCGCCAATGGAACCGGACGTGCAGCCAACGCCGAACCGCAATTTTCTGGTAAGAAAAATTCTGCGGTGAAGCAGTTGTCGCCGGCAACGATTCAGCCTAACTTATTGCCCGTTCTAGAGGCAGAGGAAACTATTGTTGAATTTTCGCACAAGCAGTACGTGCGGCGCTTGCCAACTGGCGAACGGCCTCGCTCGAAAAGTCGCGAAAAATCGGTTTCAGCTTTAGAAAAAAATGAAGATTTTATTGTTACCGCAAAGCTGACGAAAACCGATCGCACTTTGGTCATCTTAACTCCTAACGGCAAAGCTTACCCGCTGAAAGTGGCCGATATTCCTAGTAGTAGCGCCAAAGACCGGGGAACGCCGATCGTTAGTTTGTTGTCGCCGAGTGCTACTAAAGAAAGTGCCGGTCGCGCTTTGTCGGAAATCACAGTCGCACACTTTATTTTGCCGGAAAATTCGGAAGCGGCAGATTTAGTAACTCTGACTCAGCAAGGGAAAATTAAGCGCTTGCCGATGCAGGAATTTGCTGATTTGACTAATCGCGGCGTTACTGTTGTTAAACTCAAGGAGGACGATCGGCTGCGCTGTGCGAGTCTGGCTAAAGTCGGCGAGCAAGTGGCGATCGCAACTTCAGGAGGCCGAGTCCTCCGGTTTGAGATTGATGACGAACAACTGCCGCCAATGGGCCGCGCGGCCCAGGGCTCTCAAGTAACCAGGTTGCGGAAGCAGGAAGAGTTGGTGGGTTGCATCACTCTCGACCCGGACGACAGTCTGGTACTATTTTCGGAGTTGGGTTGGGCAAAACGAATGCCTGCAGGTTCTGTCAGACTTACTAACCGAGGTGAAATTGGCACTCAAGCTTTTCGCTTCGCAGAGCCTAAAGATGCTTTAGTTGGCTTGCTGCCGGCTGTTCCGGGTACGGATGTCAAACTTTTTACTAATTCTGGCCGCCTGCTGCGATCGGCTATTGATGCTATAGCTTTTTGGGGGAAAGATGCTGCGGGCGATCGAGTTTTTGACCTCAATCCGGGTGAAAAAATTATCAAAGTTATCAGCAGTCAATAGTCATTAGTCATTGGTGATGGGTCATGAGTCATTCATTGTGTCATTATTCGCTGTGAGTCAATTTAAAGCTTGCCTTTGTTGCCTTCGAGCGTATACATCCAATTCCTTTCCTCATTCAGCGTTATTCCCAGGCAGAGCCTGGGAATACATACCCAAAGGATCTGCCTCCAATTCCCCAATCTAAAATCTAAAATCTAAAATCTAAAATTGTTTGATGGCGCAAGTTGTATTAGAAAATATCTACAAAAGTTTTCCCCTCCGCCAAGGAGAACAGGAAAAAGAAGCAAACAGCGTCGCAGAAAGTGTCTCGCCTGCGGCCGATCGCCCTTCGTCTAACAGTGTTTTGCGGCGCATTAACCTGACGGTCGAAGATGGGGAATTCATGGTGCTGGTGGGGCCTTCTGGCTGCGGAAAAAGCACTTTGCTGCGCTCGATCGCCGGTTTGGAAGTTTTGACTGCCGGCAATATTTGGGTTGGCGATCGGGTGGTTAACGATTTGCCTCCTAAAGACCGAGATATCGCTATGGTATTTCAAAATTATGCTCTCTATCCTCACTTAACAGTTTACGATAATCTCGCCTTTGGATTGCGCCGCTCTGAAAGGGAGAAAGAAGAAGAAAGAAGGAAGCAGGAAGCAGAAAGAAAGAAGCAGGAAGCAGAAAGAGGGAAGAAAGTAGAAGCGAAAAGGGGGAATATCCAAGGAGAAGAAGGAAGAATCCAGAAGGGAGAAAAAATCAGAAAGAAGGTAGAAGAGGTCATTAATTATTTAGCTTCTAATTCTTTTAAGACTAATCTAGCTTATCTTTTGTTTGAGGACTTTTTAGGAGGAGTAACTCGCAAGCTGCCTCCGGGTTTGCGCTATTTATCGGAACGGGAAAAGGCAGTAGGAGAACGAGTCCTGAAGGTAGCTGAATTATTGCAAATAGAATCTCTTTTAAATCGCTTGCCGAAACAACTTTCGGGAGGGCAAAAGCAGCGGGTAGCTTTGGGTAGGGCGATGGCTCGAAATCCTGAGGTGTTTTTGATGGACGAACCGCTATCGAATCTTGATGCGAAATTGAGGGCGGAAACTAGATCGCAAATTGTGCAGTTGCAGCGACAGTTGGGAACTACAACTATTTATGTAACTCACGACCAAACTGAGGCGATGACTATGGGCGATCGGATTGCTATTATGAATAGAGGTCAGCTTCAGCAAGTAGCTCAACCTCTAGAGCTTTACAACAAGCCGGCTAATTTGTTTGTTGCTGAGTTTATCGGTTCTCCGCCGATGAATTTCTTGTCGGTGGAATTTAGTGCTCCGCTGTTGATTTCTCACCCGCAATTTCGCTTTACTTTACCGGATATTTGGGCAAAAAGTCTACAACAATATGACGGGCGAGGGCTAATTTTGGGCATTCGGCCGGAACATCTGAGCATTAACCCTCCGGCTACCAAAAATCTTTCGGTACAAGTGGAAATTGTAGAGGCTTTGGGACACGAAACTTATTTGCGGGTCGGTTTGACGGATGCTCCGTCCGTGCGGATGCAAGTCCGGGTTCCTCCTGAGCGATCGATCCGAGTTGGCGAGGAGCTGTGGCTGGCCATCGCCCATGACAAGATTCACTTGTTCGACCCCGATACCGAGTTGGCTATTTTTCCTGTTAGGTAAAATCATCAAGCTCGATCGACCGCTGTCACCTATCCCATAGATCACAACTTTGCACTTTTTTCAAGTCCTTGTTATATTAATTTATATCAGCCTTACAAAAGTTAACGGAAGGAGTTGGCACTATGCAAGAACCAAAACGCAACGCTTGGAACTGGGGCTTCAGCGAAGGAGCCGAAAATTGGAACGGTCGTTTGGCGATGATTGGTTTTTCTGCCGCTGTCATCGTAGAATTGGTTTCCGGTCAAGGCCTGCTTCACTTTTGGGGCCTGATGTAATTTTCTAGTTAAGACTTTTTTGACACTGCAAAGCTTGGGAGTTCCGTAACGGACTCCCTAAATTTTGACAGCGCAATTTGGGCAGCAAATAACCACTTGCTCCGTCCGGTTAGAAGCACAAACTTTAACAGCTATAGCTGAAACCGGGGCGGGGGGTCTCCCCCCCAAAAAAAGAGTGCGAATCACTCTTTTGGGTGATGCTAGAAAATTACTCTAGCGGATATATTCCTTTAAGATGCTGTTGCGGTTGGGATGGCGCAACTTGCGAAGGGCTTTAGCCTCGATTTGGCGAATCCGCTCGCGAGTGACGTTAAAGATTTGACCAATTTCCTCCAAGGTCTTCATCCGTCCGTCATCTAAGCCGTAGCGCAGCCGCAGTACATCCCGTTCTCGGGGGCTGAGAGTATCCAAAACGCTTTCCAAGTCTTCCCTGAGCAAGTTTTTTGAGACTTGATCTTCTGGTGTTTCTCCGTCAGATTCAATAAAGTCTCCCAAACGCGAGTCTTCCTCTTTGCCGATCGGAGTTTCTAAAGAGATTGGCAACTGTGCGGATTTAGCAATGAACCGCAACTTCTCGATCGTCATCTCCATGCGGGTAGCAATTTCTTCTTCCGTAGGCTTGCGACCCATTTCCTGAGACAGGAGTTTGGTAGTTTTCTTGATCCGCGAGATGGTTTCGTAAAGGTGAACCGGCAGGCGGATAGTCCGGGATTGGTCGGCAATTGCCCGAGTAATGGCTTGACGTATCCACCAAGTTGCGTAGGTAGAAAACTTGTAGCCTTTTTCGTGATCGAATTTTTCAGCGGCCCGGATCAGACCCAAAGAGCCTTCCTGAATCAAATCTTGGAAAGACAAACCGCGATTCATGTATTTTTTGGCGATCGACACCACCAAACGCAGGTTTGATTGCACCATTTTCTCCTTTGCCCGCCGACCGACGTGGAGTCGGTGACGGAATGCAGGTAGTGCCATATCTACAGCATTAGCCCATTCGTTGTCCTTGGGTTCGCGGTCTAACTCTTCGAGCAGTTGTTCTCGAACTCGCTCTAATTCCAGCAAATCTGCAATCTTGCGAGCCAGCTCGATCTCTTCATCGGCTCGCAGCAGCCGAATCCGACCGATTTCTTGCAGGTAAAGACGAATAGAGTCTTCAGTATAATGCTTTTTCTTTGCCTGAGCCCGACGGCGGGCTTTGACGCCTTTGCCAGATTTAGTGTCGTCCTCCTCAGATTGAGAGTCTAGAAAATCTTCGCGATCGTCTTCTTCGTCGATAAAGAGTTCCAACTCGTTCTCTGGTAGAACGCTTTCGGCGTTCCGAAGCAACTCGATTGTTTCCATTTCGGGTTTAAGTGTGGTTTCGAGTACGGTGTTAGCCTGGATCATGCCGCCTTCCTCATGCTCCTGAATTGAAGAATAAATAACAGTGGAATAGTGTCTGTTTGTAGTTTAGACAAGTTAGCCAATATTGGCATTCCCGCAGCAAAAAATAGTGGGATTTTCGGTCTGCTAACTGAATCTGTTACCGAAACTGCACCAGTTTTACGAGTCAAAGTTTGAGTTCTGGTTTGAATGAGCGAGCGCCTCGAATTAATCGCTGACTTGAACGTCGCGACCTCGAATTGAGCGTGGGGCTTTTTCTTTCGCAGCGAGTTACCGCATCATCTGCGATACCTTGCCCTGAGAAGCGAACCCAGAGATGCGAGCGATCGCACCTTCAAAAATAGTGGCTTTTTTACTCGGTACTTCGAGCTTTTACCCGTACAAGTTTTCCGGCACTGAACCCTCTAACTTTTGTGTTTGAGGTGTCGAACTTTTGATTCGCCTGCTGCTTTCACTCTGGTTGTCAGACGTCACAGTTGCACGGCAAATTTTCGCCACCTTGGATGCGGGTCTGCTGCCTCAAATGCAACAACAGAGGGTCGAAGTACCTAAGGGTGAGAATCGGATCTTGCAAAGACCTTTCCGATTGTAGCCTTTCTCACAAAAAATGGAAGTTGTTTTCCGTTTTTTGTCAAGAACTAGGAAAACTTTGTCAGCTTAGCTTGACAATACTAACTCATTTCCGGCTCTGCTAAATCCTGAGAATGCCCAGCAAAAACTTTGGCACGATCGAACGGCGCTGTTTTCTGCGCGTATCTGGGTGAACGGCTGCGACGTAGTTGGCCAGACAGTTAGCAGACAATTTTTGACTTGCCGGAATTGAGACCAATACAATCCGTGTAGATGCACCCATCTTTACCCTGTTTCCCTGAATTGAATCATACGCAATCTGCGATTGAATAAAGCTCGTAGCTTTAGTTGTAAAGCCGGCAACTCTGGATTAGAGACCGACGATGACCCCAAATGAAGCGTTGCGGGTTTAGTAGTGCAACAGGGGCTTTCATTGTTAAGTTAGCTCAAATCTCAGAAATTGGGTTTAATTTTGACGTTAAATCACATTAAGTTCTTAACGTCACTTTCTTATTTAAGCAGTTTGACACGAGTTTGTCGCGTCAGCAGCAAAAACCACCCGGATAAATTCTACTGACAGTTAACCCGGTGCGCAACTCCCGGCTGCCGACTTCTCTAAAATTTGTTGGCTTTCGGCTTGCACTTGCGCGATCGCACTTTCTCACAAGCAACACAATTTGGCATCTTCCGGAAGTATAACTTCACAATTCCTTTAAATATATCGTGACAGTGTAAAGATTCAATAAATTCCTTCCATCAATTTTAGGTAGCATTCCCGAATTGTCTTGATAATTTCCAGCAGACGCAACAAAAGGCACAGGGGGGTTGCTGCAACTGCCGACAGATGATAAATCCCTAATGGAAGGAAAATTCACCCCATTAGCGATGTGGTTATTATTGTTGGAGAAGGCATAAGGGATCATCTCAATGAAAGCATCCAAACTAGAAATTGGAGTTTTGAGGCTCTCTTGCTGCAGGACAGAGGAAAAAGGAAGGAGCCAAAAGAAGTATTTTTACAAATATCAGATGCTCCCAGGCATAATTTGCAGAATGCGCTTAAAGATGTGGAGGGGTAGGACGCTAGTGCGAACCCTCAAAGTTTGGTTATTATTTACAGAGCGTCCTCCGAAAGCGCGGATCTAGGTTTGATCTCTAAATCATTCATCGCGCTCCTAGCTCAGCAATGACGAGAGCGAAAATTGTCTATAAAATTGATTATACCTGCTTACTATTGATGATTTCTAATAAACCTTGATAAAAGACTTGGAAGCTTTTAGAGCGATTTAATTTAGGATTCATATATTGAGAAATATCGCTAGAGGCTTTATATTTTTCTAGTCCTCCCGGATGATATCCAGCTTTTTGCAGGACTCTTTCCAAAGCCTCCCATGTACCCCCTTTAA
The DNA here is from genome assembly GCA_025937335.1 of Microcoleus sp. TY_ISSM_2_bin.22. Taxonomy (GTDB): domain Bacteria; phylum Cyanobacteriota; class Cyanobacteriia; order Cyanobacteriales; family Microcoleaceae; genus Microcoleus. Next base: position 1,753 of record JAICRN010000028.1, on the reverse strand, counting down.
TAGCATCGGGGTCACGATACGGTTGTTGATTAGCTAAATGGGCAGAGACTTTAGGATAAGCTTGGCGAATTGCTTGAACGTCTCCAAAAAACCATGCTTCTAATTCTTCTACCACAATTCGATTTAAAACTTGAAAGGATTTATCTTTTTGACAGGAAGATTTAGTGATTAATCCGGCTGATATTGCCATATCTTCTAGTTGCTTTTTTAATTTAAGACAATCTTCTCGATCTTCATCTATTAAAACAACAATTTTCCCATCAGGCGGAAGCCATGCTTGATAACCTTTCAAACGATTAGGCACTTTAGCAAGGAAATCTGGTTTTCCTCGAAAAGCATGAATCTTAGAGCTAACAGTAGGTGGCAATATTTTGGGCAAAAGCTGGGTCAAAGTTGATTCTAAGGATGCTTCTTCCACTAAAAACTCAAGATGCAAAATGCTCACCTTCTCTTTATTTTAAAATTAAAACTATTGCGGTGCACCCGCATTTTTAAGGGGATTTCCCACCTCAAAGAAATCTTCCATCCACAGCGAACCCAGTAATGCACCGTGTTCCATAAATTGTTTAACTCCCTGCATATCTGCGGTTCTTTTTGCTTGAGTAAAACCTTTCTCATCTCGATATAATACCCATAATTCCTCTGGTTTCAAACTATCCACAAAAAAGGGAGAATGTGTTGTCACCATTAATTGAGTATTCGCAGAAGCAGAACGACATTCTTCTGCAAGCTGAGGTAATAATCGCGGATGTAAATGATTTTCTGGTTCTTCTATCCCCACTAATTGCGGGGGATTTGGGTCAAATAATACTATCAAATAAGCTAAGAGCTTTAACGTACCATCGGAGGCAAATTTTGCCAGAATTGGATGAGAAAAAGGAGCATCTTTAATCTCCAACAAAAGTCTGCCATCCTGCATGATAGATGCTTCGACTTTTTCGAGGCGTGGAATACGATCGGAAAGGGTTTTTAATATGTCTCCTAAACGTTGGGGATGTTGTTCCTTGAGGTATTGGATAACATTAGGTAAATTGTCACCAGTAGGGGACAATCTTTCCTGTGCGCCTGCTTCGGGAAGGCTACGGGTGTGATCGGCTGTTAAATAGGATAAATACCAGCCTGTAATAAAGCGTCTTAAAGCACTAACGCGGGGATGTTTGGCAAATTGTCCTAATGTATTTACGGCTAATAATTCAGATGATGCTAGTTGTTCGGTGATCCTTTCACCTTCTTCATCAGGACTTTCGCCACTAATCACTTGTCCTTCGCCTTTTTTGAAGTTTAAAAAGCGAAAGGGTTGTCCATATTGTCCGCGCCTCCAATGCAACCATTCTTCAGCAATGAAGGGACGATTATTTTCTTCATCTATAGCGAGATGATAGGTAATTAAAGGCGATGCGGATGTCTCTCGATATTTTAATTCAATGATAATGCAGCCTTCAGTGTCTCTGGTGCGTAATTCTCGAAATCTGCCCCGTCTATCCCAAGCTTTTCTTAGGCTTTCGGTGAAACATTCGGATAGGAAAGCGAAAACATCGAAAATAGTTGACTTTCCGCTACCGTTGGGGCCTAAGAAGACTGTTAAGGGGGTGAGATTTTTGAGTTCTAGATTGTACAAAGCACGGTATTTTTGGACTTTGAGATATTCTATACGGGGAATATTTTTCATGATTTCACCTCCTCAATTATCATCTCGGTTTTTTCCATCCTAATTTCTGCTTTAACGAACCGCGAAGACGCGAAGTGCGCGAAG
>JAICRN010000775.1 GCA_025937335.1 Microcoleus sp. TY_ISSM_2_bin.22 | reverse complement strand
AGTGGCTTTTGTAGCTACTTACAACTTGGCTACTGTGCTGTTTGTACCGGGTTCGTTACTGACGCTGGGAGGGGGGGCGATTTTTGGTTTTTGGTGGGGTTCGGTTTACGTCTTTGCTGCGTCCATTTTAGGTGCTGTATTTGCTTTTGCGATCGGGCGCTATTTGTGCCGCGATCGCGTGGTAAAATATATGGAATCTCATCCCAAGTTTAAAGCTCTCGATCGCGCAGTTTCTCAAGAAGGATTAAAAATAGTTTTTTTGACTCGTCTTTGTCCTTTATTGCCTTTCAATTTATTGAATTACGCTTTAGGAATTACCCAGGTTTCTTTCAAAGATTATATCCTAGGTTCCTTCGGGATGATACCGGGAACTATTCTATATGTTTACTCCGGTTCTTTGGTGGGAGAGCTTTCTGCGATTTGCGCGCCAACTGGGTATACAAATTTCCAACATTCAGCAATAAAATGGTTGATTAATAGCATCAGTTTTATTGCTACTGTCGCTGTTACTGTGTCTATCAATCGGATTGCTCGCAAAGCTTTGGATGAAAGTGTTTAATTAGGAGAATTTGCTAATGTCACAGTCAAAAGTCGATCGCGTAAATGTTCCCCCGATGGACGAACACAACCAGAAATTAGTGTCCTATTTGCATCCGCCCGATTGGGTAAATCCGCAGCCGGCTAGTTCTTATAATTTAGTAGTAATTGGCGCGGGACCCGCCGGATTAATTGTGGCTGCGGGCGCTGCTGGTTTGGGTGCGAAAGTTGCTTTGATTGAAAAACATTTGATGGGCGGCGACTGTTTGAATGTCGGTTGCGTGCCGTCAAAAGCTTTAATTCGATCGTCTCGCACTGTCGGCGATATCTGGAATGCCAGTAAATTTGGTGTTAATGTTTCTAACGGTGCAGAAGTGGATTTTGCTGCTGTGATGGAACGGCTGCGCCGCATCAGGGCGGGAATCAGCGATGTTGATTCTGTTGAACGCTACCAGTACAAATTAGGAGTTGATGTTTTTTTAGGTTCTGGTCGTTTTACTAGCAACAATACAGTAGAAGTTGCAAGTCAAACTCTCCGCTTTAAAAAAGCAGTAATTGCCACAGGTGCAAGGGCGCTACAACCGCAAATACCGGGCTTACAAGAAGCTGGATATCTGACAAATGAAACTGTGTTTAACCTCACGGAAAGACCTCAGCGTTTGGCAGTAATTGGGGCAGGTCCGATCGGCTGCGAATTGGCTCAAGCCTTTCGGCGGCTGGGTTCGGAAGTCGTATTGCTGCACAAAAATGCTCAGATTTTAGATAAGGAAGATGCGGATGCTGCTACCATTGTGCAGCAGGCTTTTGTACGCGAAGGAATTCAACTAATACTAGAATCCACAATAGAGCGCGTTGAGAAAACAAATGCAGGCAAAGTAATTTATTATAAATCTCAAGGTAAGGAAGCATCGGTAACAGTAGATGAAATTATTGTGAGTACAGGGCGATCGCCTAACGTGGAAGGATTGAATCTGGAGGCGATCGGTGTCGAATACGATACACAAATAGGCGTCTTTGTCAACGACTATTTGCAAACTACTAATCCCCGCATTTATGCCGCTGGGGATATTTGCATGAAACATAAATTTACTCACGCTGCTGATTTTGCCGCGAGAATGGTAATTCAAAACACTCTATTTTTTGGGCGCAAAAAGCTCAGCGCTTTGACGATACCTTGGTGTACTTATACTGACCCGGAAATTGCGCGCGTCGGATTGGGCGATCGCGAGGCTAAGGAAAAAGGCATTGATATCGATACATTTTTAATTCCTTTCAGTCAAGTCGATCGAGCAATTATTGACGGCGAAGAGGAAGGATTTGTGAAAATTAACGTCAAAAAAGGCAGCGATAAAATATTAGGTGCAACTATTGTAGCGCGCCACGCCGGCGATATGATCGGCGAGATTACTTTGGCAATGGTTAACAATATTGGTTTAGGAAAGATTGCTAGCACAATTCACCCGTATCCGACACAAGCTGAGGCAATTCGGAAAGCAGGAGATGCTTACAATCGCACTCGTTTGACTCCGTTTGTGAAAAATTTGTTTAACCGCTGGCTGGCTTGGACGCGATAAGTAAATAATCTCCAATCTGTTAGCATCGGAATTATTCCTATCTCTCT
>JAICRN010000410.1 GCA_025937335.1 Microcoleus sp. TY_ISSM_2_bin.22 | reverse complement strand
TGGGATATGTAGACGAGTCGGAAGTGAATGGGCCGGGTTGTCGAGCCGTGATCTGGGTGCAAGGATGCCTGCGGGAGTGCCCAGGCTGCTTTAATCCGGCTTCCTGGTCCTTTGAGATCGATCGACTAATCAGCGTTGATGCCCTTGCCCAGCAGATTCTCAGTCACCCTCGCAACCAGGGTGTCACCTTTTCGGGCGGAGAACCCTTCTGGCAAGCTCCAGCCTTGGCAGATTTGGCACGCCAAGTCAAAGCAGCAGGATTAAATGTCATGTCGTTTACTGGCTTCACGTTAGAACAATTGCGATCGCAACAGGGGCCCGCCGGTGCTGAGGAGTTGCTCGAACAACTCGATATTTTAATCGATGGTGCCTACGTGCAGTCTTTGGCAGTCCACTCACCCGATTCTCTCGTTTCTTCCAGCAACCAGCGCGTCCATCTTTTCAATCCTGCTTTTGGGGATCGACTCACTTGGGCGAGCGATCGGATGGAGATTCATATTCTCAAAGATGGCAGTCGAATTTTCACAGGCTACAGGGGTCAAATGAATCTGGCTGAGTCAGAGTTATGAACCCGATCGCATTAAGCATCGAGCATCCAAGCAATACACTGTTGCATTTGCTCGCGCATTGTTTGTCGATCGGCATTATACCTGCGGCCGTGTCCCGGCAACACCCATTCAAAGTCATAATTAGCCAAATTCTGCATAGATTTGATTTGTTCTGGCCAAGAATACCAACAGACTTCGGGACTGCCAACTAGCTGCTGCAAACTTTGCGACCAATCAAGATGATCGCCGCTGAACAAAAACTTGTTATTGTAAAGCAAAACTGTGTGACCTTTCGTGTGGCCGGGTACAGAAATAATCAACAAATCATCGGCTATTTGATGCGGTTCGCTGCCCGACAATTGAATTTCTACACTGCGAGTACCCGCGTTAATTTCGTCCGCATGGAGAATGCGATCGCACCCAAAATGGTCGCGGTATCTTTGATGGTCTGCTACGTCGTCGCGGTGAGTCAAGTACAGATAGCGAATGCCACCCATTGCTTCTATGTTTTTGACTAGCGGCGGCACAAAACGGGGAGAATCAACTAAAACATTGCCCTCTGGACGGACAATTAAATAGCTAGCAGCACCGTAGGATTTCTCTGAATGGTAGCCGCAGTGGTAAACATTTTCTGTTACGAGTGCGGGCAACTGTTGCTGAACTTCTTTGATGTTTTTGGGTTTTTCAACAGTGCCGATCGAACTTGTGGGACAAGACAAAAGAGCCGCGAGCGATCGCATTTCTTCAGTTTCATTAGTTGGCTGGTGGTAAACCGCAGACTGTTCTCCCGATCGACCAAATACTTCAGGTGCCATCCACCGACAAGTATCGCAGTCAATACAGGTACTGTCTACATAAAAATTACCGTTAATATTTTCAGTACGCCGCCGATTAATGTTAGCCATTTTTCTACCTTTTAATAACCCATATAAATTATGGTAACTTACTATAACGAGTACCCCCGACATCCCGCCGGGTTTAAACGCCCGTCTCACAGCACAATTCGGTTAAAACTCACATCTTGCACCATTCTCAAGAACAGGCAAGATGCCTGTTCCACAAAGAGTAGATTTTCTTGTGGAACAGGCATCTTGCCTGTTCAGAAAAGGTTAATTGACAATGGTGCAATATCTAAGTTAAAACTCACATCTTGCCCGTTCAGAAAAGGCTAATTGAGAATGGTGCAAGATATAAGTTTCAATCAACAATTCTACTGCTGATTCTGGTCTGCTGGAAAAGCACCAGCTTTCACCGCCACCGTAACAGGTTGTCCGCCGCGGCTCAATTCAAGCTGCAGATCGCTGCCCACTTTACTTTTCTCGACAATTTGCTGTACGCTGCCAGCATCACTTACTTCTGTACCGTTGATTTTCTTGATCACATCGGCAAGGCGAACTCCAGCTTGTGCCGCCGGAGAATTTTTGGCAACTCCCAAAACTAACACGCCTTTATCTTCAGTCAGCCTCAATTTGGTGTTGGGATTTTGATTGAATTCTCTCTTGACTTCAGGAGTAATGCTCAACATCCGAACGCCGAGATAAGGATGTTGGGCTTTTCCGGTTGTTACTAATTGGTCGGCAATTTGTTGTGCTCGATCGATCGGAATCGCAAAACCCAATCCTTGAGCGCCTTGAATAATCGCCGTATTCATGCCGATAACTTGACCGCGCTGGTTCAGCAGCGGGCCACCGGAATTGCCGGGATTGATCGCAGCGTCGGTTTGAATAAAGCTGACGCGCTTGTCGGGAACACCGACATCGGCGCTAGAACGGCCTGTAGCGCTAATAATGCCCACAGTCACAGTATTGTCCAAACCGAGGGGATTGCCGATCGCGATCGCCCATTCTCCCGGCTGTAATTCTTCAGATTTGCCCAAATTCACCACAGGCAAATTGTTAGCTTCTATTTTAACAACAGCCACATCAGTAACTGTATCGACGCCTAAAACTTTGCCGACAAATTCGCGGCCGTCCTTCAGTTTTACCGTCACCGTATCCGCACCGTCAACAACGTGAGCGTTAGTCAAAATGCGGCCGTCGGAACCAAAAACAAAACCCGAACCCGAACCCCTTTCTACCCGATTTCCCGGTTGAATGGGAGATTCCGGCCCGAAGAAGCGGCGGAATTGCTCGGGGATTTCATCTGGAGCTTGGTTCTGCACCGTGCGAGAAGAATTGATCCGCACCACTGCCGGGCCGACTTCCTGCACAACTTTAGTAACAAAATTAGAGTCTTGAGAGGGCAGTATATTCGCAGGCAATGCTGAGATTGGCGCTGCAGGTGAAGGTTGAGCTTGAATCGCGTTAGAACTTCCAGGAACTTGAGAAGTTAGGGCATTACACCCAACAGTTGCAGTGGAGCCGAGTAAAAGGAGAGATAAAAAAGCAAGTTTTTTCGGGAAAGCAAAACTGCTATAAATCTGAAATGCAGGCATATTTTTGGTTGACATAGTATTGATTTGGTGGGAGCTAGAGCGAGAGTTATAATTATGGTTTTGCATTTTTAGCACCTACTGTAATTAAATTACAACTAAAGGTTCTTTAATTTTAATTCAAGCATTGACGATCTCTGCTTGACTGGTGGGGTTTACCCTACAAGCTGGGGTAGAAACCGGACAATCGCAGGCAATTTGTTGATTCCAGCTTTTGAGATCGATCGAACTCAGGTAGCGCTGGCGAATTACCTCACACTTCCATAATCAAGACTACGATCGCAGACCAGGATATTCCGCATTGGCATGAAATATTCACAGGATTGATATCCGAACTCTACAACAGTCATGGACTCACAAAAACCCGGTTAAGAGTCAAAATCTTCGTTGCGAGCGATCGACGTTAACGTATAAACGCGGTTTTTCACTCCGGCTGCATCCACTACAGGAGCTAAAGCACCCGGAAAGTCTAAACCTAAAGCAGGAAGTAAAAAACCTGTAAACCCTCAAGCTTTAGTATTAACTAAACCTAAGTCAAAATAGCCGGAAAAACTCTGTTAAAATTTAAAATTTTAACCTAGTTGGTAATTTTATTGCTCCATAGGTTCAATGGAACTAACCGAAGCGATTTCCCTCGACTTGTTCCTCGAAATTTCCAAAATATCAACAGTATTCTTAATAAAACCAGCCATCGGCACAGCAACTAACAAACCCGCTAGTCCTGCGACCTTAACCCCCACCAGCAGCGCTACTAAAATCCACACGGGATTGAGACCGATAAAACCGCCTAATAACCGAGGAGCAACTCCGCTTTCAATTACTTGCTCAATTACTGTAGCGACAGCTAAAACTGTGACACCGAGCCAAAAGTTGTTTAATGCGATCAGCAAACTGACAATACAAATACTTAAAGGTGCCCCGAAGGGAATTATGGTCATTACACCCACACCCAAACCGAACAGCAGTCCGAAGGGAACTCGCAAAATTAAGAAAGCAACAGTCATCGACAGTCCCATCAAACCCGCCAAAGTTGCTTGCCCGACGAAGTAGTTGTGGAAGCTGCGCGCCAGCAACTCTCGCAATTGAAGGCTCAGCTTGGAGGGAAACCATTTAAACAAACCTTCCCACACGCGATCGCCGTGCAAGAGCAAGTAGAATGTCACGACTATTGTGAGGAGGAAATTCAACAGGCCGTCAGCAGCACCCAAGCCAAATTTGAGAACTTCGCCAGTGAGTGACTGCAATTGAGATGAAAGTCGATCGCTCAATTTGGTAGTCAAACCGCTCACATCAATGCGGAGATTGCGATTCTCCGCCCACTTGTGGAACGCTTCAATCTGTTCTGTGCCAGAAACTATCCAAGTCGGCAGTCGGGTGGCAAGTTCAGTAATTTGGTTTAGCAGAATCGGGGCCAGAGTGACACCTAAAACCACCAATACCAGTAAAGTCAAAAACAATACCGACAAAACTGCTCGATCGCGCTTCAGACCGTATCTGTGCAGAAAGCGCACTGGATAATCTAGCAAAAAAGACAGCACTGTAGCCACTACCAAAACAGTAATCAGGGCGCGAAAATATTCAAAGACTAGGAGGGCTAACCAGCAGTTGAGTACCGCTAGGGGAAATACCAGTCCGTAAGTCCACCACTGCGGCAGTTGAGTGAAACGTCTCATCTAAGTTAACCGAGTTAAAATTTGAGATGCAAGATGTGAGATTGACACTGCTATTCGCCCTTCTCCGTTAACCATTTTATGTTGCATTTATTTATACCCGACCGCTGAAAATTCCCAGTTGCTCGACCAGCAGCGGAAATTGGGTTGCTGGCAGGCAGTGCCTGCCACAACCATGTTATATCGTTTCCGCTGGTATAGATATATCACCTGCGAAAAAAATATTTTTTGCTGTTGGCAAGGCAGCAGTTTGCAGCGCGCGATTCAACCTTTTTCCCCGTGCCGTTCGAGAGCTAATTGAATTAAACGGTCTACTAATTCTGGGAAAGAAATGCCGTCCGCTGCCCACATTTGCGGATACATACTGGTAGCTGTAAAGCCGGGAAAAGTGTTGATTTCATTAATCAAAACTTCTCCGGTTGATTCAATGTAGAAAAAGTCTACTCGCGCTAAACCTGCCGCGTCTACAGCCAAAAAAGCTTGTACTGCCATTTCTTGGATTTGCGAGACGATCGCACCGCTGACTTTTGCCGGAATTGAGCAGTCCGCTTGTCCGAGGGTATATTTAGTTTCGTAGTCGTAGAAATCGCTTTGAAAAGTAATTTCTCCCACCGTTGAAGCTTTGGGATTGTCGTTGCCTAAAACTGCACATTCTAATTCTCTAGCCACCACACCCGCTTCGACAATTATCCGCCTGTCGTAGCTGGCGGCGCTGTCGAGGGCTGCTTCTAACTCAGCGCGCGATCGAGCTTTAGAAATTCCCACAGACGAACCCAAATTGGCTGGTTTTACAAAGCAAGGATAGCCCAACTCTGCTTCAATTTTATCGCACAATTTGGGGAAAACGCAAGGATTAGACCAGATTTCGGAACGGTTGACAGCGAT
>JAICRN010000617.1 GCA_025937335.1 Microcoleus sp. TY_ISSM_2_bin.22 | reverse complement strand
CAGAAACTTTCGAGTCAGAACCCAGTGGGTCAATCGAGTTCAAAACAGGCTGGGAAAACCGATATTTGGTAGTACAACTACTGCACGTAGGCGTCCCGATCGAGCTATTCGGAATTGGTTTTCGAGTGAGCGACTTGCGGACGATCGAAGTACCTCGCTCAAAAAATATCAGCCCGATCGTCGTAGTTTCCGTGTCTCTCTCCGGTGCTCACGCATGGGCCTCCGAAGACGTACCGCTGGTGATAAAAAACTTTGACAACACCAAAACTGGAGAGCGCTGCGACCCTACAACAAATAAAGCTCAAGACATTCGGATGCGATCGCAGAAACTGAGTTTGGCACAAATTGCTAGTCGGGCTGGTGGCAGTTACTCCGGGTTTGCTGGCAAAATCACCGTGCCAAACGACGCGGGCCCCGACACTACCACCAACTTTATGTCGGAACTGGATGCTCGTTTGCGGCAGAACGGCAGCTTTAAGGTACTGTCGGAACCTCGCCGAATTCGGACTAAAAAGTGGAATAGCACTCCCACTTGGAATATACCAGAGGGCGATTTGCTCAAGGAAGTAACGCGGACTTTTTCTGGGGAGTTGCGCCGATCGACAGACCTGTCCGCACAGCCTTTTCACTTTTTGCCACTGGGCGAACAAATTCCAAACTCAATACCGCCATTTGGCGCAATGCCGTTAATTCGGGAAGACTTGACTAAATACCTGCACTCGGAACACTACTTCCCGAAAGCAGAAGTTACAGGGCTGTTCCTTGATGACAGCAAATTGGAAGCAAAACTGGCTGGGGAAACTACAAAAATCAGTAGATTCTATCTCAATCCAGATGAGAAAACTCAGCTACAAAACAGCGGAGCTAGTGGTGCAACTTGGCGGCGACGCACCCGGAAAGAGGAAACAACCGAGTCAGACCCTAACGCTTCATCACCGCCGTCCGGACTAGGCGTAGTCAAAACTACTTCGATTAATTTCTACGAAAGTGGTAGTAATTATGTAAAAACAAACGAGAAAATTACCACGATCGACGGAATGCCACTAAAAAAGCAAGTTTTTAAATATGCGTTTTCCGGTATTCGCGGGATTGATTTGTACAACCCGACCAGCAAAAAAGTTGATGGCGTAGACCCGTTAGGTTTCTGGCAACAAATAGAAGACACTACGAAAATATGGGAATACGACAAAGAGGGATGGTTTTTGAAAGCAGTAACAACTGGGTGGCGGACAGCAGTACACCAGACTGAAAGTATTAGCGACGTATCAAATTCTGACTCAGACCCCAGCCAAGATTTTGCGACTATTAAATTTCAACCCGAATCAGGCGACAGTCCTACAGACGTTGCCTTTAAGCAAGCATCATTAATCTGCTACCTCCCTAAACAGATTCAAGTTTATGAGATTGAAGAAAATATTCTGTCTCCATACAACGCTCATTATGGTGATGTTGAATTGCCAGACTTTGAATTGGAGGAAGTTTGCTCACCGACAGGGGAACTAACCTACAAACGAATTGATAATATCAGCGATGGCAAGTGGATTGACCCGCGATTTACTCGGAAACAACAGTTATATTCAGCAGCTTTTGCCGAAATAGACGATCCGCGAAACATTCTAATTCGCGAAGACAACCTAACTGCCGCCCCCGCAGATATCAAGCCAGAATACCCGCCGCTGTTTGCGGGTTCTGAAGAGTTGAACTTTTCCGAAATCAAAATAACCTCAGTCAAAACCCCGAAATGGTTGGGGTCTGTGAATTTGCCACCGGGCGAAACAATGGCAGACTTTAATCGATCGCGCGCAACACGGGAAAAGGATCGGTTTCTGTCGATCAACAGAAAGGCAGTTGCAGGCGGTATCAATTTTAATACCCAATTGTCCGAGCAAGAAACTCGATCAAATATTGGGCAACCTAGTACGGCTACACAATTGCCATCGGTATGGGAGCGAGTCGAACCGCGCAGCAATTCTATCGATCCAAACGAACAAAACCCAGAACGGGGAAAACGGCGATATTTTATAGAGACGGCACACTTGCCTCCAAAAGGAAATAAGAGATTTCGACAGCAACTGGAAAGTAGCAGCCTATCTTATCCCCACGCCGAGACAAAATCTCAAGCATATCTGGCGGCTGAAACGGAATTCAAAATTGCCGACGCTCAAAACTCGGTACGGGAGGAATTGTTGGTTTGGTACAATCCGCAGATGCGATCGGGGGACAAAATAACTTATATCTGCAACGGCGAAGTCCGCAAACGTCGGATTTTTGGAGTTAGCAACAGCGTTGATATTAAGGGTGTTGTCAACGGCAAGAACTATTTGCAGTCCCCTGGTACATCACTCCAAGTTGGTGCAGAGTTGCCAGTTGCGTTTGTGCGATCGTCTAAGATTGACCCCGCAGCCAATAAACTCGACCCCAATCAAGATTTAAGTCGATTCCAGTTGCGGGATTTAAACGACATTGGAACAATTACCCAAAGCAATCAACAGTCTCGTGTAAATTCAAAATGATTAAGCCAGCAAGTATAATTAGTTAAAAAGTTAAAAACAAATGCACAACACAAATCGAGTGGCCAAAGATTTAGCGCAGGCTCTCACTGCTTCGCTGAAAACAATTACCAAAAACCAAGAAGGTGTTCGAGTTCGATCAAGAAACGGAGACGAGTTTTTTGTCCGACTTTCATCGTCAGCAACCGACTCCAGCACTGGTCGCGGTCTTTAATTCTCAAATTATTTTAAATATTTATGACCGCAGAATACGGCAGTGGGCGATATAGTCCAGTTTTTGAAAATAACAATGTAACAGTATTATCGACAGGCGGAGCATTTTCGATTTCGCAAACTCGCACATTTTGGCTTTACCTGATGAATGAGGCTGGAGTCTCGTTACCATCGCCCGCCGTCACTGTTACCGCGCCAATCGGGGGGCGCATTTCCGTCAGCTTCCCTGAAGCTAATCGGGACGGCGCTACTGGGTACAAACATTGTTTTATTGTGGCATCCCTTACCACAACGCTGGATGATGCTTGGGTTGTGGGTTTTTGGCGAATTTTTCAAACCGACTCGGACGCTTTCGCTACAGCAGCGCCGATCGTATTTGGTCGCGACGAGCAATTAGTTGTGCCACCCGCCGCCGTCAGCTTGCCAACCGGATTACCTACGGGGGCTAGTTTGGTTCCCGGTATGGTGCGCTTGATAAACGGTGGAGTAGCTAGTGGCGCGTCTTATTACATCTATTACCCTTGGCTAATTACCGATCCAAATTCTCCTTATTTCCGTCACGCTGTTGACGGCGACAAAGTGATTGAGCGATCGCCGGGAGAATATTGGGTGCGGTTTGGCAATCCTAATTTTGGCTTATTTCCGATCGGCGGTGACATCTTCGGGGATACGGGCGCTTGTCGTCCGCTTGTTGCGGTTGATGAAGAATTTCTTGCACAAAATCTATTGTTTGGCGCAAACTATGCGGCTGCTGACAACACCGACTCGGTAGCTACTAATGCCAAAAGCTTGACCGTATTTTTTGGTTCTGACACCGGAGATGATATTTTAGCGGGTTCCCGATTTGGTCTGAATGTTCAGGTTGATGGGTTCCCCGCGACGGGATT
>JAICRN010000263.1 GCA_025937335.1 Microcoleus sp. TY_ISSM_2_bin.22 | reverse complement strand
TGTCGCGCATTTAAATTGTATGTTGAGGGCGGGCGGGACGCCCACCCCACAAGAATTTGATTGTTTTTTAACAGACAATTTAAATGTAGAACAGCTTACGAGTTAAATTCATTAACTATTCTACAGGTGAGTATATTTAGCAGTTCGGTATTTAGTATGCTAAATATGATAGGAAACTCCCAAAAAAGCAAAGCTCGTATTGAAAAATCATGAAAATTGCTAAACCCAAATCCACTGCGCTTTAGGAATTTGAATTTATGATTAATTCCCAGAACAATTAGCGGGATTATTTGTTGATAATAATTAACCCTGACTTATCTAGTTTGCGTATTCAGGTTTTTTTTCGATATGCGCTCGCATTTGATTCGTGTAAATTTAGGTTAAATTCTATTATAGCTTGCGACCCCTCCCACCAAGTTTATTATTTGGAAAAGTCTAATAAATACTATAGCTCTTAAAATGATTTAAAAAGTCGATTGGCAATACATTCTTTTATCGAAGGCTATACCCATGCACTTAAGTTATAGTCTCGGCTATATTCTGGTGACAACAATTATGAATAAAAGTTAGGCAATTATGTTTCATTTGTTTTCTGATGCAATCTTCTCTTTTATGAAAAAACATTATTAATAACGAGCGCTACTTCTCTTATTTTTACATAAAGTTACTACGTAATTACCTGTATTTACCTTGATACAGTAGATATTAAACTATTAATAAGTTTTGTTATTTTAACTAAATCAAGATCAAATATCAATATATTATTTGTGTTTAAAAAAATCAAATACTCGATGAAAGTTATCTACTGTTATTATAATTTTATAGTTATTAGTTTTTTTACATTATTTTTTGTTTTTGTGAGTCTTAAAATAAATATACTATAGTCCCAAAACCATATATACAAATATTTAGAGTTTTTTTTGCTATTTTGAATACTTCTTATTTTTTATTTAAAGGTAGTTCTTTTTTCATGAGTTCTCTTGGACTCCAAGCTCTGCTAAAAGTTTAGCAGACACGACCAATAACTCAACTTTTTTGTAAAGTTTTGCTAACAAAATAGCACTATTTAAGTTAGACACGTTAGAACAATATCGTGATACCGAATTAAAGCTAGAGTGATTCTAGGTAGAGTGATTCTAGGTAGAGTGATTCTAGGTAAGCGCCATCTCAAGAATGTTCTAGCGGCGCAAACGTGGCCTGTGAAAACTTTATCAAAACGTACTCATGTTTGTGAGTGTGGATATATTTTAGATCGAGATCGCAAGGCCGCGAAGAATATCCTGAGTCGGAGATTAAGTAACGTAGGGCTTACGGGAAATTGGGGGGTGAAGCCTTACACGCTTGTGGAGAGCTGACCGCTACTAATGTTAAAGCAATTCGCCGATCGGCAAGTCGGCTCTATGAATCAAGAATTCTCGTGCTTTTAAGTCGGGGAGTGTCAATAAATAGGTTGCTGAAGTCAGTAATTGCAACGATGAATTTCAGAGGAGTGGGGGATTTATATCATCAGAGTTTTTACTGGTACAACTCTTCAGTATCAAGGTAAAAATTTCTTGTCAAGGCTTGTATTAATTGAGCTTGGCAACTTTAACATCGGAGAGTTATTCACAGCCATTTTTGAGCCTGCAAATTCACATCTAATGTACTGAAATTTTTCAGGGGCAACTATCATGGCAAATTTATTCGGAAACAATCTTGCTAACAACCTTACTGGAGGTGTAGCAGCGGACAATATTTTTGGCGCTGGTGGAAATGACATCCTCAATGGGGGTGGTGGTAACGACAATATCTATGGCGATTCGGGAAATGACTTGCTAACTGGTGGCGCGGGTCTAGATTTCATGTACGGTGGGGAAGGCGACGACACCTTGAATGCAACTGGAGAGGGTAATGACAACCTCTTCGGTGGAATTGGTAACGACGTTTACCAGGTCAACAGGACCACCGACAATCTGGTTGAGAATTCCAATCAGGGCATCGATATTGTCCGTTCTTCTGTCAGCTATACCCTGGATGCTAACGTGGAAAACCTAGTCCTCACGGAATCTGCCAATATCAACGGTACGGGTAACGTCCTCGGCAACCAAATCACGGGTAACAGCGGCAACAATACCCTCAATGGTTTAGGTGGCAATGACACCATTACTGGCGGTGCTGGCAGTGATACCTTAAATGGCGGTGCTGGCAGTGATGTCCTAATTGACGGAGGCGGTAATGACCGATTCCTCTTCAATACGGCTCTTCCTGCCGCTGGTGTAGATACAATCAATAACCTCTCGATTGGCATCGATAAAATTGTCCTGGACAAGACAGTTTTCGCAGCTCTCGAAACGGGTGCTGGTAATATTTTGCTGGCTGGAGACTTTTCGACAATCAATGTGGCTGCCGGATTAGAAGTCGGCGTTGCAGGAAACAGCTTGGATGAGATTGTTTATAACCGTCTGACTGGCAATTTGTTCTACAACCCAAACAATGCTGTGGCAGGCTTTGGAGTAGGTGGTGGTCAGTTTGCCACAATTGTGGGTTCTCCGGATAACCTCTCCAATACAGACTTCCTCGTCGTGGCGTAGTCATAGAGTAGTGAAATAGAAGCCCGGTTTCTTGAAGAAACCGGGCTTCCGAGCTTGGCTTTAAACAGAACGACCTCAAAAAAGAGCTTTTGAGGCCGATCGACTGCTGTGAAAATATCGACTGCTGTGAAAATATCCACTGCTGTGAAAATATCCACTGCTATGAGCGATCGACTACTATACCCGATCGCTAAAACAAGTCAAATCGGTTCTATAAATTCAACAAACCCGGTTTTTTTTGAAAAACCGGGTTTTTGAGTCTAAAGAGTTTTAAGTTAACCTGCTAACTCAATTCGATCGCCGACTTTTATGGGATTCGTAGTAAACTCCAGAACCTGTATCGGGGACAAAATGACAATCCCAGTAAGAGCGAATAAAGCTCTTCCAAATTGGATCGGTGGACTTGCGATAATAATCGCCCAACACTGGCTTGATGGCTTCCGTTGCTTCCTTCAAGTGATAGTGCGGCATGGTCGAGAAAATGTGGTGGGCTACGTGAGTCCCGATGTCGTGATGGATGGAATTGATGATTCCATAGTCGCGATCGATCGTAGATAAAGCACCTTTCAAGAAATACCAATCATCACCGCGATACCAGGGAATATCGGCTTCTGTGTGGTGGAGGAATGTTACCAAATCCAGCCAGATCACGAATACTACATAGGGAACCAAGTAGAATTTCAGCAAAAACAGCCAACCAAACTGATAGGTTAGCGCGCCTAAAAAGCCTACCATCAGCACCAAGGATGCGGAACTGGTCAACACGTCCCATTTTTCGGAAGGACGGAAAAGCCGGCTACCGGGTACGAAGTGAGAACTTACCTCATCGCCCGATCCGCGAAACAGATAAATTGGGTAGGCAAATAACATCAAATAGAAGCGTCCCAGCTTTTCATACCAGAGCATTTGATTGTATTTGCTCTCTGACACCGGATACCAGCTTTCATCATTATCCAAACTGCCTGTATTCGCGTGGTGGGTTCTGTGACTGATCCGCCAACCGTGGAAGGGCACGAGAATTGGAGCGTGGGAGAGGTGTCCGATCAGGTTGTTGAGCCATTTGATCTTAGAAAATGAACCGTGTCCGCAGTCGTGACCGACTACAAACAATGCCCAAAACATGGTTCCCTGCATCAACCAGAAAATTGGGTAAAAGAACCAGGAATCGATGGTGTAGGCGATCGCATACAAACCTGCGATGATGCCAATATCTAAAAAGAAGTAAGCTAGAGATTTCCAGGGCGAAGGTTCAAAACAGTGGGCTGGAATGGCTGCCTTGATATCACTAAGAGTAAAAGGTAACTCTGTTGTACGAGAGGACGAGCCTTGATTGCTCGGCGGATTGAGAACAGTATTTGATTGCACGAAGTTTCCGATTTAAGCTGACTTGAGAAACCGCATTCCGCCTTGTAACAGTCAATCGATTTTAGATTTTAGATTTTAGATTTTAGATTCACTCCAAACATGAATTTGGGGGCTTAACTAAGATCTAAATTTTTTGGCTCTCCCCGACTCATGTCGGGGGCTTGTATCCTATGCAGGTGAGGTAACATTCAACCCGCAAGGAGCCCTATTTTTTACTCTGCAAGGGTTTCTAAAGTTCTTTAGTTCGCATGAAGAGCCCGTCCTCGATTCTCAAGCAAGTTGGCTTGTGGAATACTTGTATGGGAAAAATTAGTGCGATCGACCCTGTTATCTAAAAAAATTTGATGTGTCCGTTGTTTGTGCGAAATGCGACTTCAATCTGAGAGTGCACTTTTGGAGGCACTACCTCCAGTCCGCAGGTGGCATACAGCACTTGCAGCAGAAATTGTGAACGAGAGTTTAGGGAACTGCCGATCGATTTTGGATTTTATATTTGAAATTTTAGATGGAAGGAAAAATCTCAAATCTCAAATCCAAAATCTGAAATCGGAGTGTTGGGTTTCACACAAGTTCTACCCAACCGACAGTTCACTACAGTTCACAAATCCTGCAAGAATTGCTACAGCTAAGTTAATTTAACATTTCTACACACACTCTGGCAACGAGTTACCCGAAAAATTTGAAAATCCATAAATCGGGGAAACTGACGGGCGAGCCAGCGCTTTTTGATTTTCTAGGTTGCAGCCTTTTCTAATATGAGCTTAGACCGTTTTACCATTTCGGGAACGTCGATCGGATAATCGCCGGTGAAACACGCCGAACAAAAACTCATCGGGTCTTCGTTAGTCGCCTTCAGCATTCCATCCCAACTCAAGAAAGCCAAAGAATCAACCCCAATTTGGGCGCCGATTTCCGCGACTGACTTGGTAGCAGCAATCAACTGATCTTGATTGTCGGTGTCGATCCCGTAGAAACAAGGATGAGTCACCGGCGGCGAAGAAATTCTCATGTGAACTGCGGTTGCGCCCGCATCCCGCAAGGCTTTGACGATTTTGCGGCTGGTAGTGCCGCGCACGATCGAATCGTCGATAATAATTACTCGCTTTCCTTCCAACACATCTTTGAGAGGGTTGAGTTTCATGCGGATTCCTGACTCCCGCATTGTCTGAGTCGGTTGAATAAAAGTGCGCCCGACGTAGCGATTTTTAATCAATCCTTCGGCGTAAGGGATGCCGGAAGCTTGAGAAAAGCCGATCGCCGCCGGGATTCCAGAATCGGGAACCCCGATCACTATATCCGCATCAGCCGGAGATTCTGCTGCCAACAAACGCCCGATCCGCAGGCGGTAGCTGTATAAACTTTCACCTTCCATCTGGCTGTCGGGTCGAGCAAAATAGATCATTTCAAAGATGCAAAGTTTGCGCTTCTGCTGCTGGCTCCAGTGGAACGAAGCCATACCTTGCTCTGTAATCCAAACTAATTCTCCCGGTTCTACGTCCCGCAAAAATTCAGCACCGATAATATCCAAGCCGCAAGTTTCCGAGGCTAAAACATACCGTACCGGAGTTGTGGGGAGAGTGCCAATTACCAGCGGGCGGACGCCGTGGGGGTCGCGGACTCCCATCACGCCTTTGGGGGTGGCGATCGTCAAACTAAAGGCTCCTTGGCACATACCAAAGGCACTGATCGCTGCTTCCAGCCAGCCTTTGCCCTTGTCTACCTCCGAGGCGATCGCCACTGCGATCGCCTCTGAATCCGTCGTGCTCACAAAGTCGCAGTTGCGAGACAGCAACTCTTCCCGCAATTCTTTTGTATTGACAAGATTCCCATTATGTGCTAATGCGAGACTTCCCAAACGAGTTTCGACGACAACAGGTTGAGCGTTGACCACGCGCGACGAGCCGGTAGTAGAGTAGCGAGTGTGGCCTACCGCTAAGTTACCGGGCAAGTGACCTAAACTCGATTCGTTAAAGACTTGGGAAACCAGTCCCATATCTTTGTGCAGGTGGACTGTTTCACCTTCAAAGGTGGCAATTCCTGCTGATTCCTGACCGCGGTGCTGCAAGGCATACAAACCGAAGTAGGTCAACTTGGCGACATCTTCACCCGGTGCGTAGATACCGAAAACGCCACAAGCTTCCTCTGGCTTGTCGGGTTTGCTAGAATGCTCGTCAGCCGCGAAGGAATGGTTGGGAATCATAGATGGGTGGGTTCCTAATGGGGAAAGTGGGTTAGGGGGACAGTATCAGCGGGAAATCTTGTTTGCGAAAGCGCCGCATAACTTAACATTCCCTTAATCTTGCCACGGATCTGTCATTATTTCCAACTCGTGTAGCATTTCAGACAGAAGCGATGCGGCGTTTAATGGCATTGTAGTATCGATCGCCGCTAAATCCTATACTAACCTTGATTAACGGCGGGTGAGGGATTCGGCGAGAGCTTCGGGGATTGAAAGAGACTGTTGGCTAATTCGCCGAGGGTGTTACCCCTCACATCTGGAATGCAGCATTTGGGTTCGCTCTTGGTAGTTAATAGCTATATGGTTAATTAAATATTTAGTCCAGAGCCACTATTTTTAGGGGTGAGGGGTGAAACCATTTTTAAATTTGCCAGCAGTTTCTTGAAATCGCTTAAAAATCAAACTTTCGTCCCCGCAGAGGGGAACGAAGAGATAGGCGATCGTGCAATGGAAAATAAATTATAAACTTGCTTGATGGGCTTTTTCAAAAATTAGAATTTAAGGGCGATCGATCTTGACTTTTCTGTGAGATTGACCTACTATATCATCATGGGAATCTGTGCGATCATGTAAAATCCCATGTAATATCTATTTTGGGCGCGATCGAGTATTAAGTAATGTCCACAGGAGTGAACCGTGGGATGGAGATTTGGCAGCATGAAAAAATTTCCTACTCTACAAAGTCAATCAGCTTCATCCCCTGACAAAACTTCCTCTAAATCTCTCGCTGCGTGCAGAATTCTCACTACCTCAATAGAGTTATCAAAACACAGATAGAAAATCAGATAATGCTCAAAACCCTAATTGACGATCTTCGCAAACCCTCCAACCGTGGATTTTGAACCGGATACAGGCGACCCATTCCCGACATTTGAGCCAATCGCGCAAATGTCTGACGTGCTGCATCAAAAAAACGCAATGCAGCATCAAGATTATTTTGAGCAATATAAGCAAAATTTTCGTCTAAATCTTGACTTGCTCTTGGTGTAATGACAATCCGTTTAGTCATTGCTGCTGTCGGTCAAGTTTCTGCACCAACTGAGCGCGTTTTTGCTCCCACCAATCATCGGTAATCTCTATAGAATTGCCACTATCCAAACCAGCCAACAATAACGACTCAACCCGCGCGGATCTTGCTTGTTCTTGGCAAATTAGGTGCAAGATGTATTCCGCTGCATTACTGTAGCCTCCGATTGCCACTTGTTCGTTAATAAAATTTTCAATTGAATCGGGAAGAGGAAGATTGAGGGTCATATTTTTTATCTTTCCTGATGTGTGATCTGGGCATATTTTAACTATTATGGGACTTATGCACGGGTGGTCAGAAACCGGTTTTTTTTGCCCAGAAGACCCGCTACAGACCGCAGAAATCCCAAAAAACCCGGTTTCTTTGGTTTTGATGCGTCCAGGACTATATTTATAAACCAGGTTAAAACCGCCGAGTCTTAAAAGAAAAGTCCTCGCGGGAGACGAGAACACAGAACCGAAAACCCGAGACTACCCGGAAACCAAAGCCACGCGAAAACCGATGTCCGAGTAACGATCGCCCGC
>JAICRN010000747.1 GCA_025937335.1 Microcoleus sp. TY_ISSM_2_bin.22 | reverse complement strand
GTATTATTGCCGGAAAATGTAGAGTTCACTGGCAAAGGTTCGCCCTTGGCAAAGATGGAAGAATGGGTAAACGTTGCTTGTCCGAGTTGCGGCACTGCGGCGAAGCGGGAAACAGATACGATGGATACTTTTATCGATTCATCGTGGTATTTCTTGCGCTATCCCGATGCTCAAAATCAAGAGCAAGTCTTCGATACGGCGAAGACCAACGATTGGATGCCAGTAGACCAATATGTGGGCGGTATCGAACACGCAATCTTGCACTTACTGTATTCGCGGTTCTTTACCAAGGTTTTGCGCGATCGGGGTTTGATCGATTGTGACGAACCATTTAAACGCCTGTTAACTCAAGGCATGGTGCAAGCAATGGCCTATAAAAATCCTGTTACTGGCAAATACTTTCCCCCAGCAGATATAGACCCCGCAAATCCCAAAGATCCTCAAACTGGCGAAGCTTTGCAAGTCTTCTACGAGAAGATGTCCAAATCAAAATACAATGGCGTTGACCCCTTGGAAGTTATGGGCAAATATGGGGTAGATACGGCGCGGATGTTTATTTTATTCAAAGCGCCGCCAGAGAAAGATTTGGAGTGGGACGACGCTGATGTGGAAGGGCAATTTCGCTTTTTAAATCGCGTTTGGCGCGTGGTTACAGAGTTTGCTGGACGAGTCCCTGCCACCCCCGCTCAAGCAGGAGAGAATGCTGAATTAAGTAAACCTGAGAAGGATTTGCGGCGGGCAATTCACACTGCAATTAAGGAAGTTAGCGAAGATTTGGAGGGCGATTATCAGTTCAATACTGCTGTTTCTGAAATGATGAAACTCAGCAATGCTTTAAATGATGCTAAGTGTAAAGATTCGCCAATTTATGCAGAAGGAATCAACACTTTGATTCGCTTGTTAGCGCCTTTTGCGCCGCATATGGCTGATGAATTGTGGCACAATACTGGTAACAGTGAATCGGTGCATACGCAAACTTGGCCGGCTGTCGATCCATCTGCATTAGTTACCGATGAAATTACGCTGGTAATTCAAGTTATGGGCAAGACTCGCGGCACAATTCAAGTGCCTTCAGGCGCTGATAAAGCTGCTTTGGAAAAGTTGGCTCGCGAGTCGGAATTGGCCAAGCGTCACCTGGAAGGTAAGGAGATTAAAAAGGTAATTGTGGTGCCTGGAAAGTTGGTTAATTTCGTGGTATCGGGATAAAGATGAGAAACCCGGTTTATTAAAGAAACCGGGTTTCTGAGACTTGCAGTTAAGAAGTAGCCATGCCAAAAATGAGCAAGCTAAACAAGACAAAAAAAAGTTTTTTGAGAGGGTTATTGTTTTTAGGAAAACTTTGGGCGAGCGCCTACATTGCTTGCTGTATACTCTTGTTTTTTCTGCAAACTCGCTTGATCTTTCAGCCAACACCTACAATCGCCAAAACACCGGATGCTTTTAACATCCCTTACCAAGAAGTTTGGTTGCCAGTTAAGACTCGATCGCGCAAAATAGAAAAACTGCACGGTTGGTGGCTGCCAACCGCAAATCCACAATCCTTAGGAACTTTATTGTACCTGCACGGCAGGGGTTTGAACATCGGTGCGAATATCAATCAATCTTACCGCTTTCGGCAATTGGGTTTTTCTGTATTGCTGATTGATTACCGGGGTTACGGCCGCAGTCAAGGCAGCTTTCCCAGCGAAGCTCGGATATATGAAGATGCGGAAACCGCTTATAATTATTTAGTGAAACAGCGGCAATTGTCATCCCGCGAAATCTTTTTGTACGGTCATTCAATGGGAGGTGCTGTTGCTGTAGAATTAGCGATCGCACATCCGGAATCTGCGGGATTAATTGTTCAAAGTTCGTTCACTTCAATGCTTGATATGGTAGAACGCTACAGTATAATGCGGCTGTTTCCGGTGCGGCTGCTGCTGACGCAAAAATTTGATTCTTTGACTAAGGTTAAATTGCTGCGAATTCCGGTTTTGTTCGCCCACGGGACTGCTGACCCTTTGATTCCCAGTGGGATGAGTAAACAGTTGTATGCTGCTTCTCCTGAACCTAAGAAAATTTTACTTGTTCCTAATGCTAAGCACAATAATGGAGATCTTTTTTTTAACATTAGCGAATACCGCCAAACTATTGTTGAGTTTGCCGATAAATATAGAATGAGATGAATGCCGATTACGTTCTCTATCTGTAAATTACCTGTACTTTATCTCCAAATTCTAGCTGCAAGACTGATTGAGCGCTGCCGCCATTAACGGCAATTTCTAGCCAACCGTCAGAACCACTTATGGCAATTAAATCGCCCGGTTCGCTGTCGCTGTAGGTTTTACCGCTGGGGATGCGAATTGCATCAGAACTATTGCTAATTGTTACTGACCAATTGTTACCTGTAATGCAATTATTGGGGATATTAGTAATTAGGTTGCCGAAGCGATCGACATATTGAATGCAGCCTGCTGCACCTGTGGCTGTAACGGCACAATTTGGTATCTCTAACTGTAGTAAACTTGCAGGGTCGATCGCCTCCCCCAACTCTTCCAAAGCCACCCCGTTCGCCAAGTAAGCGCCCGCTGCTGCAAAAATATCGCGACC
>JAICRN010000746.1 GCA_025937335.1 Microcoleus sp. TY_ISSM_2_bin.22 | reverse complement strand
TATACTGCCTACAGCTTGCGATTTATTGTTGTTTTAATAAGTGCGATAGTCCTAACGTTAATCATTGATGGAGTCGGTCATTGGGCATTAAAAACCGCAACAACATTTCAGTTTAAAAATCAAGTTGCCCTAATGACGACAGCGATTATCGCTGTCGCAGTGGTGCTTTATCCCTGCTTGGTTGAAAAATTTCCTACTGTCGGGTATATAGAAGGTAAGATGCCGGCTTTGTACAAATTTTTTGAGCAACAACCTAAAGATATCCTGATTGCTTCGATCGCTGCAGATACGGATCATTTGCCAACATTTAGTCAGCGTTCGGTTTTGGTTACCAAGGAATATGCAGTGCCTTTTCATAAAGGCTACTACAGCAGATATCGGCAGCGAGTTAGGGATTTAATTCGCGCTCAGTACACTCCCGATCGAGCTGTATTGCAAAACTTCATTAATAGCTATGGAGTTGATTTTTGGATGCTCAATCGCAATTCGTTGACTCTTCAGTATTTAGAGGATTACGGCTGGCTCGATCAGTTTGATACTGCACAAGAGGCGATGCTTTCTTTCAAACAAGGAAAAATTCCCGCCTTAGCTTCAGCAATCACAAGTTGTGCAGTTTTTCAAAATGAAGTTGTAGTGGTTTTGGATGCGTCTTGTATTGTGAAATAGGCTGGGAGTTAAGATGAAGCAGAGCAACCAACGGAGGACACTGCCTTGCTGTGTCCCACCCCAATAATCAGGAGAGGACACGGCATTGCCGTGTCCCTACCTATCGCCCGATTAATTGTAGTAGGGAAACGGCACAGCCGTGTCCTGACTGTGGGTAATGTTAATTCGGATGCCACCGGATTTAATATGACTGGGAACCAGAAAAAACTCGGGTTTCTTGACTAAAAATCTCGGTTTTCCGGTTGAACCGGAGGCAAGAAACCCGGTTTCTGACCCAATAATTAATAGTTTAGTGATTTGTAGGGACAATCCGGCTGCGATTGCCACTCCCGATCGGTGATTTTGCGGATGTGGTGCAATTAAATAATCTCCTAAATCAAAGGTGAATATAGATCCGGGGTCAGGTTGGTAGAGAATGAAAAGTGCATAAAAGCTCGATCGCAAATTATCTTTTCAACAAAAACATGGCAACACTTTACGTCAACCCGCAAACAGGCAGCGATTCCGCATCCGGCACCCAATCGGCTCCATTCAAAACGATCGCCCGCGCGATCGCCCGCGCTGCATCGGGAACTACGATTCAGTTATCACCGGGAACTTACAGCGTTGGTAGTGCCGAACAATTCCCCTTGGAAATTCCCTCGGGAGTAAAAGTTCTTGGCAATGAAGCTAACAAAGGTAGAGGCATTCTGATTCAAGGCAGCGGCAAATTTGTAAGTCCCACCTCTGCGGGTCAAAATATTACTATACTGCTAGCAACTAATTCCCAATTGTGCGGAGTAACTGTCACCAATCTCGATAGTCGCGGCACGGGAGTCTGGATTGAGTCAACTTCTCCGACTGTGGCTAACTGCACTTTCACTCAATGCAAGCGCGAAGGAGTTTTTGTCACCGGAACCGCTAATCCTGCGATTCTCGAAAACATATTTGTGGAAAACTCAGCGGCGGGCGTAAATACGGCGGGAACTGCTAAAGGAGTAATACGGCGCAATATTTTTCAAAAGACGGGTTTCGGCATTTCTCTGCAAGCTCAGTCGGCTCCTTTGATTGCTGATAACCAAATTTTGGAAAACCGCTCGGGTATCGTTTTAGCGGGGGAATCTAAGCCGATTTTGCGCAAGAATCGCATTGAAAAAAATACGGAAGACGGTTTGACTGCGCTGGGGAAGTCGCTGCCAGATATTGGTACGGCTCAAGATTTGGGCGGCAATATTTTTCTGAATAACGGTGAATTAGACTTGCAAAACGCGACTGGGGTTAAGATTTCTGCGGTGGGCAATCAGCTCAATGCTTCGCGGGTGAAAGGTTTATTTGATTTGGGCAATGTGACGCCAACTCCGACTCCTGGCGGGCTAAAGTTCAGCGACATCAGCACGCATTGGGCTAAGGATTTTATCGATCGCTTGGCAAAGATGAATATTGTTAGCGGGTTTCCCAACGGCACTTTTCAACCTTACGAGATTGTAACTAGAGCTCAGTATGCGGCTGTGTTGGCGAAGGCGTTTGAATTGGTGCCGCGCCGTGAGGCGACGGTTTTTAAGGATGTGGCGGCGGATTTTTGGGCGCACGGAGCGATCGCCCAAGCTAATCGAGCTGGGTTTTTGGTGGGATACCCCGACAGCACGTTTCGCCCGGAGCAGAATTTGACTAGAGTTCAGGCGATCGTATCTTTGGTAAACGGCTTGCAGTTGGCGGGCGGCAACCCCAATTCTTTGAGCGTTTATGTCGATCGAGCTCAGATTCCCAGCTTTGCCACCGACGAGATAGCTACCGCCACAGAGCGCAAAATCGTGGTCAACTATCCCGCGCGCGAAAAACTTTCCCCCGCCCGCGACATCACCCGCGGCGAGATATCCGCGCTCATCTACCAAACTCTGGTAGCCACAAACCGAGCCGAGCCAATTAACTCTCCCTACATCGTCTAAGTCCGCTAGCAT